>JAZRYV010000139.1:0-12415 GCA_045600925.1 Spirochaetota bacterium | reverse complement strand
TGTCTCCCATTATTGGACAGCCCGCTGCCGCACAGTGCTGCCTCAGCTGATGTGTCCGGCCTGTCTCCGGAATCAGCTCCATATCCGAAATCCAGCAGTTTCTGACAGACGGGACTCTGCCAAGAGTCCTGTACAGAGTCCTGGCAGGCCGGCCTCCCACAGGCTGTTCCATGACTCCGGAAGGCCCGATCCATCCTGACACAAGAGCCCTGTAAATTTTTTTCACTGTCCTGGTCTCGAACTGTCTGCCCAGGGAAGCGGCAGCCTCTCCTGTTTTGGCACAGAGGAGAAGACCGGAAGTTGCACTGTCCAGTCTGTGAACAGGAACCGGAGCAGACAGGAGTGTGGGACCAGTACCAGGCTTAAGGATTCCCGGAAGTGCATGTTCCACAGTCCTGAAAAAATTTCCGTTTACGGGAATGCCGGCAGGTTTTTCCACAACCGCAATGCATTCGTCTTCGTAGAGCACAGGAATGCTGATTCTGTACACAGGATGAATCTTTTCCGGTCCGCTGAAGACTTCTGCAAGGGTTCCTGCCACAGGACGGGACTGAGGCTCAGGAACAGTTCCGTCTGTTTTTACCAGCCCTTCCTTTATTGCATTCTTTGCACTTTTTCTTGAAGGGAAAAAAGGACAGTTTTCAGCAAGCCATGTATCTGTTCTGGATGCAGATGATTCTGTTATGTATGCAGACCAGATTTTCAAAACAGCTCCAGCTGAAGATCTTCAGCTTTTTTCTTTAAAGTCTGCTGATGTCTTTCCACCAGCTTTTCACGGATGCGGCTGATCAGTGAACTTTCCGGCAGAGAAAGAGTCCTTCCCTGAAAAACTCTGTGTTCAGCATGACTCAGAAACAGAGCTTCCGCTGTTCTGGTGGCACCAACATAAAATATTCTTTCCTCTTCCTCAGGAGATGTGTTTCCGAAAAGAGTGAAAGGAATAATTCCTTCCTCGCAGCCGGGAATGAATACATACCTGAATTCCAGGCCCTTGGAGGCATGAATTGTCATAAGTGATACTGCATCAGCCGACGGACCGGAAACTTCACCGGAACCCAGTGAAAGACTGCTGAAAAGTTCCTCAGGGGATTTATATCCTGAACAGAGTTTTTTAAATTTACGGACAGCCTTTTTGTCTGCACCTGCTGCAGCAGCCAGCTCAGTAATCAGGGAAAGAGGCTCTGTGCCTTTTTTCAGACTGTCCCTTACAGAAGCACTGAGACCATCATCTGACTGAACATTCCTGCCGTACCAGGCGTTACGTACAGCGGAGATGATTTCTGCAAAGGGCTGTTCAGTGTAAAAAGCACCGTTTCCTGAAACTTCCCAGGGAATGCCGTGATTCCGGAAAGCACGGGAGATTTCATCAAACATAAAAGATGATCTGCACAGGACTGCAAAATCTGAAAATACAGTGTTTCCTGCAAGGGCTGTACCGTCAGAAATGCCGCTGTCAATTGAAAATGTCCGGACTCCACCCATCATATTCTCAATAGCAGAGGCAATGCCTTCTGCTTCGCTTTTATCTGTAGGATAACCGGTGACAGAAACAACTGCAGATGAAGCCTTTCCTGTCATCTGTTTTTTCTGTCTGATGGCCTGGGCTGCAGCCTCCACAACCGGTTCCGGACACCGGAAACTCCTGCGCAGAATGATTTTTTTCAGCCCCGGATGATCCTTTTCAAACCGGAGGAATGAGTAAGGATCCGCCCCGCGGAATGAATATATGGACTGATCAGGATCGCCTATTACAAAGACAGAGGCATATGGTTCAGGAGCAAGAAGCTTAAGCATTCTGTACTGTTCTGGATTTATATCCTGAAATTCATCCACAAGAATGAATCTATATTTTTTCCTGTACTCCTCAGCAATATCCGGATGATTTTCCATAAGCATAACAGGAACACGTATAAGATCGTTAAGATCAAAGGCATCGGCTTCCTTCAGGGCCTTTTCATATGCATCAAACCATTCAGGTTTTTCAGCTGAACCGCCACGTTTGTAAATTTCAGCAGCTGAATCATCCGCATTTCCTCCGGCCTTTTCTGCCAGAGCCCGGCTGCCTGTACTGTCCAGCAGCATAAAATTTTCACTGCGGTCTGTGAAGAAAAAATATTTTTTCAGAACTGACAGTCCGAAGGCATGAAAAGTCATAATATCCGGAAGCTTTACTGCATCCTTTTTAAGCCTCCTGCGCATTTCCTCCGCAGCATTGGATGAGAAGGTAACAGCAAGAATTTCAGAAGGAAGAGCAGCACCTGAATTAATAAGGCTGATGATTCTGGCAGTGAGAACCGATGTCTTGCCGGAACCTGGCCCGGCAGTTACCATGCATGGACCGGAAACATGAAGAATACCCTCAGTCTGTTCCGGTGAAAAACATCTGCTCTCCAAGTCGGAAGGTACCGGCTCAGCTGAAGCTGCCGGACCCTGCCTTAAGGATTCTTTCCGGAATTCCTCAATATCAAAATTCATGGAACAGGCAGAGGCTTTCCGGAAAACAGCCTGAGGACTGTTTACCGGAAAAAGCATATTGCCTTCGTAGGCTTCCTTCTCATCCTTTTCAAAAATACGCACACGGCCGAACTCCCCGTCGTACCCTTCCTCCAGAGAAATCTCTCCTGCCCTGAGTCTGCGAATCCCTTCTGCCAGAAGATCCCCTGAGGATCTGCGAATATCATCAAGATCAGTAAAAAGCAGAAGACTGAATTCAGCACCAAGATTCCGCACAGCACTGAAGAATTCCTTCTGTACTGAGGCCGAGGATGGATTCTTCACACCACGAAGCTGGGCAATTATTTCCGGAAGGGCTGCGATGGAATAAAAATTTTTCCGTCCAGGGGCCTTTGAAGGATCTGTTCTGTCTGCAAGCTGGGCAACCCTGTACATAACACCTTTCGTAACAGGCTTTCCGCATACAGGGCAGATGCCGCCGTGCTGCAGAGTTTCCAGAGGATTCCATCTTATGCCGCACTTTCGATGACCGTCGAAATGATATTTACCTTCCTGTGGAAAGAATTCGATTGTGCCGTCAAAACCTGAATCCCCGGACAGGGCACTGCTGATTCCGTTAAAACTCATTTCACAGTCGAACAGATTTGCTTCACGCCCAAGCTTGTCCGGAGAATGGGCATCTGAGTTGGAAACCAGTTTCAGCCCGTCCAGAAAAGAACAGACATGATTCATGGGAGGATCAGAGGAAAGGCCTGTTTCCACTGCCTTTATATGACAGGTAAGATCACCGTAGCATTCCTGAAGAGAATCAAAACCGGACTTTGAACCGAGTACGGAAAACCATGGAGTCCAGATGTGTGCCGGAATAAGATATGCTCCTTCCTGTGAGGAAAGTGTCATTTCAAGAATATCTCTGGAATCAACTCCCACAATAGGACGTCCGTCGGATGAAATGTTGCAGCCAAGTTCTTCCAGACTGTGCTGAAATTTTTCCGCTCCTTTAAAGTCCGGGAAAACACAGATATTGTGTACCTTTCTTGTTCTGCCGTCCTTTTTATAAATGCTGCTGATTTCACCGGTGAGCATAAAGTATATGGGCCCTGGAATAACTGAATCAGCCAGTGAACGGGACTCAGGAAGCTGATACTCAGATTTCAGGCGGAACAGACCATTTCCGGCAGGTTCAAGTTTCTGATGAAGTTCACGAAGCCATCCTGGATGAACACAGTCTCCTGTTCCAAGTACATTCAGTCCCTTGATTCTGGCCCAGTATTCAAGATATTCCGGAATCAGTCTGGAACTTGTTGCCAGTGAATAGTGAGAATGAATATGAAAGTCAGCAATAAATTTCATGCTTCAACATTATACCGACGGCCCTGTTTTTTCAATAATAAAAACGAGCAGAGATAAAAAATATGCCAGAAGGAATAAAACTGAAATCTGCAGAATTCTCAGAAATTTAACATTCAAAAGACAGTCTGTGCCGGGGCATAAAATCATGGAAAACATTAAATCTCTGTTTCTTCCCGATCTTATAAATGCATATCCATGGCAAACAGAGTCAATGTTATTTCAGGAACACTGAACTTGAACTACAGGAAAACAGAAATCACTTTATAAACAATAAAGCCAAGTGCTGCACTTACAGGGATGGTCAGAATCCAGGCCCACAGCAGATTCAGGGAAACTCCCCACCGGACAGCGGAAAGTCTCTTGATTGAACCTGTTCCCATTATGCTTCCGGAAATAACATGTGTTGTACTTACAGGAACTTTTAAAAGCTCAGCAAAGAAAAGAGTTAATGCTCCGGCTGCCTGGGAACAGAATCCTTCCAGAGGTGTAAGTCTGGCAATCCTGCTTCCCATGGTTTTCATGATCTTCCAGCCCCCTGCCATGGTTCCGCAGGCAATGGCTGTAAAACAGCAGAAAGGAACCCAGTCATGGACATCGTTGATATTTGTAAGATGGAGCCATTCAGGAACAGGACCGGCGGCAGTCAAATTGAAGGAGATGAGAGCTGCGGAAATAATACCGATCTCTTTCTGGGAATCGTTCAGACCATGTCCTATGCTGAGCATGGCAGAAGAAACAAGCTGCAGTCTTTTGAACAGAACATCAGCCTTCCGGGGTTTTATTCTTCTGGAAACATGAAGGGTAACTGCTGTTATTATCAGCCCTCCTATAAGGCCAAGCACAGGTGCGACAACAATGAACATGGCAATAAGGCCGATAATTTTAAGATGAATGGCTTCTATGCCCACTGCTGCAATGGCAGATCCGGCAAAGCCTCCGATAAGTGTATGGGAAGAAGAGGAAGGAATCCCAAGCCTCCAGGTCAGCAGATTCCAGATAATGGCAGCAGACAGTCCTCCAACAACAATGGGAAGAGTCACATACTGAGACAGAACAGTTTTTGACACAGTATCCGCAATGCCGAATTCTCCTATTATAAACTTGGCAATAAAAAAGGCGACAAAGTTAAACGCTGCCGCCCATAAAACACCCTGAAAGGGGGTAAGAACCTTTGTGGAAACAACTGTGGCTATGGAATTTGCCGCATCATGAAAGCCGTTGATAAAAGCGAAGGCTACTGCCAGAACAATTATTGCTATTAACAGGGTCATATGTTTTCTCAGGCGTATTTAACTATCATGGTTTTAACAATCTTGCCAACAGAATGAGCCATGTCTGTTGTCCTTTCCAGCTCCTGCATAATCCCCTGTTTCTTGATCAGCTCAATGCTGTCCTTTTCCGTTTCAAAGAGATGCTTTACATATTCCTCATAAAGCTCGTCTCCGCTCTGTTCCAGATCATGGAGGAGTTCACACTGTTCCCTTACAAAGGAAGCATTTTTATTTATGGATTTCAGCCCGGTGAGAACAGCAGCTATTGCATAGCTGCACTTTCTTATGACTGTGCATATTTCAGTCATGGCATCCGGAGTTTCCTTTGGCTGAAACAGAAGAACCCGCTTGGCGGCTGAATTCATGTAATCCAGTGTATCATCCAGTCTTTCGCAGAGCACCTGAATATCTTCTCTGTCAAAGGGAGTGATGAAAGTTTCATTGAGTTCAGTAAAAACTGTATTTAAAACTTCATCGGACTGACGTTCACAGGACTTGATCTTTGCATAGAGCTCTGTCATTTCATCCTTGTCTGTACAGTTGATGAATTTAACAAGCGTGTCAGAAGCCTCTGTAAGATAACTGCCTATGGAATTAATAAGAGGAAAGAACTTGTTTTCTTTGGGAGTCAGAAATGAAAAGATTCTGTTAATTGCCATCTTCAGATTTCTCCTCGTTAATTAGTTTGTTAAACATCTATAATTTTTCTTTTAAACCGTCAATAATTTATTAATTAACTTTTACATAAGCTCAGCAGGGTCTGCATCAATCTCCAGATACATTCCAGAGGACAGTCTTATGTTTTTCCGGGCTTCTGACGCAGTTCTGCGCATAAGATCAGGGGAGGTTCCCTTTAAAATCAGATGACAGCGGAAATTATCACCTATTTTTTCCAGAGGAGCCGGGGCCGGTCCAAGAACGCTGATGTCTGATTTAATGTTCAGGAGCAGCAGATCAATCTGGTCTCTCAGATTTTCCGCAGCATCGCCTACAGCTTTTTCATCCTTTCCCCGGACAAGCATCCGCAGCAGTCTGGAAAAAGGAGGGTAATTCAGAGCTTTCCGTATTTCCAGCTCATGCATGTAAAAGCCGGGATAATCCTGATTCTTAACATACCTGAACAGCGGATTTTCCGGATCCATTGTCTGAATAAAAACCTTCCCTGGTCTGGATCCTCTGCCTGCCCTTCCTGCAGCCTGAACAAGCAGTGAAAACAGACGTTCTGAAGCCCTGAAATCAGGCAGATTCATCCCAAGATCTGCAGAAAGGATGCCGGCAACTGATACATCCGGAAAATCAAACCCCTTGGCCACCATCTGTGTTCCTATGAGGAGATCGACTTTCCCGCTCTGCATTTCATCGATGAGAGCAAAAACCCTGTCCTTTCCTCTGACACTGTCCTGATCCAGTCTGCGTATTCGGAACCCAGGAAATGCCGCAGCGGCAGTCTCCTCCAGTTTCTGCGTCCCGGCACCCATCTTTTTCATGGCATCACTGCTGCAGGACGGACAGACATCAGGCATCCGCATCTGATATCCGCAGTAGTGGCATACAAGAGATCCACCTCTGTGGAAGTTGAGACTGATGCTGCAGTGTGGACACCGGATCACTTCACCGCAGTCCTCACATATGACCACCGGAGCAAAGCCACGCCTGTTCAGGAGAAACAGAGCCTGTCCCCCTGCCTCAACTGCTTCCTTTGTCCTGATTCTCAGCAGCGGGGACAGTTCATCTCCTTTTCCTTTCTGCATGCTGAGAATCTCAACTGACGGAAGCAGGGCTCCGCCGAAACGTCTGGTCAGTCTGTGAAGAGTTATCCGGCCCTGACTGCATGCATACATTGTTTCCACTGACGGAGTGGCTGATCCCAGAATAAGAATGGCCTTCTCTTCCCGGCTGCGGTACATGGCCAGTCTTCTGGCATTGTATCTTGGAGAACTGTGTTCCTTAAAGGAAAGGTCCTGCTCCTCATCGATGATTATCAGCCCCAGGGCAGGAGCCTGCATGAATACGGAGGATCTTGTTCCAACAGCTATTTTTGCCTCACCGCTGAAGAATTTTTTCCAGCTGGCCAGTCTCTGATTAGGATTGAGTCTGCTGTGATAAAGCACCAGCTGATCCCCAAAAACAGCCAGGAGTCTCTGATAGATCTGGGAAGAAAGGGAGATCTCCGGGACAAGATAGATTACAGAACGGTTTTCTGCAATGACACGCTTTGCTGTTTCAATATAGACTTCAGTCTTGCCGCTGCCTGTAATACCGAAGATACAGTGAACCATTTTCCCGTTCCGGCTGCTGGTCCATATATCATCAGCCGCTTTCTGCTGTTCTTCGCTGAGTTTTACTGCCGGCTGCTCCATTCTTTCCACAGGAAGACGTCCGTCTCCGGAAGGCTTCTTCCCTGAAGGCAGAGCCATGGACATGGTTTCCCCCAGAAAAGAACAGTAGCTGTACGCAGTAAACCTGCAGAGCTTCAGAAGCTTTTCACCAAAAACCGGCTCTGTATCTGTAACTGAGGAAATTTCCTTTATTTCAAAACCTTCAGGACTGATGTCATGAACCCGGCACACGAAGCCTGTGACCTGTCTTCCTCCTTTACCGAAAGGGACTTTCACACGCATGCCTGCATGTACATTCATATTCTCAGGAATTCTGTAGGTAAAGGTTTCAGAAAGAGGAGAATCCACACAGATGTCTGCGAACATTACTTCCTGCCTGCCATTTCAGCTTTAAGATTTGTGAGAGTAACCCAGGCCTTTCTTTTGAGATCCGGATTTTTTATCATGGCCACAGGATGATCCACTGCAAACCATTTTATGCCTGAGTCTGAATTTACAATACGGCCCATTGGTCTGATGTCCCCCATGACAAGCACGAATCCGGGCTTTACAAAAGAGATTTCTTTTTCCAGAATATCCAGACAGTTTTCCGTCATGGTACTTGGCTGCATCAGGGGAGATTCAGGATCACACTTGATCAGATTTGTGGTATAACAGTCTTTAAGAGAAAGATCAATGGCAGCAGTCATCTTCTGAAGCATTACCATAGATTCCTTTTTATACTGCTCCATTTCCATTCGGCTCACAAGGAACGGTGTATGGAAGACTATCATAAGACCGCTGATTCCGGATCCAAAGGCCTGTTTCCTAGCCGAAATCTGTCCGCACCTGCTGCATGCAGAAATCTGTTCCTTTAATGAAGACAGATCTGCTGCTTCACAAACCGGACGAATCCCTGCTTCGGCCGGAATCTGATGCAAAGCAGAGGCGGCAGCCGGGGCTTTCTTCTCAGCAGGAGAAGAAAGCCAGGCCCTGAGCAGCTCAGCCTCTTCCTGTGAACTGCACAGAACCAGTCTGTTCAGGGCATATCTGTCGGCCAGAAGATCCAGTAGCCGGAACTCTTTTTTCATGTTTATCTGTCCATCTGAAAACCGGATTCAAACATGGCCGACAGACCGGCTGCCGCACTGTCCTCATCCCGGCCTTCTGTCCTGATGGTAATTATGCTCCCTGCAGTCATTGCAAGTCCCAGAACAGACATAATGGATTTACAGTCAGCCTCTGTCCCGTCCTTAATAAGCTTTATTTCACAGCCGTCATACTTCATGGCTTCCCTTACCAGCATCATGGCAGGTCTGGCATGAACTCCGGCATCATCATTAACTTTTACTGTCTTTTCTTTCATCTATTCTCCGGTCTCCTTATGGACCCAGTTCTTTATTCTCTGATCAAGTTCCCGTACAGAGTTTATTCCGAATTTTTTCAGTCTCTGATTCAGTGCGGCTGCTTCTATAATGATCGGGATATTTCTTCCGGGTCTTACAGGCACTGTTATAAACGGAACTTCTATGTCCATAATATTATATGTTTTTTCATCAAGCCCAAGACGTTCGTACTGAGCCTCCGGATTCCATTCTTCAAGAAGAGCAACCAGTTCAATACGCTTCATGTTTTTGACAGAACGGATTCCGTAAATGTCCCTTACGTTTATAATGCCAAGACCTCTGATTTCCATGTATGGTTTTAAAAGATCAGTTCCCTTGCCTATAAGAATGGCCTCATCAACCTTTCGTACCTCCACCATGTCATCAGCCACCAGTCTGTGGCCTCTTTCCAGCAGTTCAAGAGCACATTCGCTTTTCCCTACACCGCTCTTGCCCATAAGTATTACACCTATTCCGAAAACATCCACAAATGTTGCATGAAGAGTGGTCTCCGGTGCAAAAACATTGAAAAGCAGATGGGAAAGCAGACTGATAAACTTGGTCGTCCCCAGCTCTGTTGTCATAACAGGCACATTTTTTTCATCTGCAAAACTGCAGAAAAGAGGATCAGGCTCCTTTCCGTGAGTGAAAATGCAGCACATTACATCATATGAAAAAAATTTTCTGTATCTTTCACGTTTCAGTTCCGGTTCCAGCTGTTCCATATAGGAAAACTCCCCCATGCCGAAAATCTGAATCCTGTTAAAGGCAAAATAATCATAGAAACCTGCCAGAGCAAGACCGGGTCTGTTGATTTCACTGACCTGAATCTCCCGTCCAAGTCCGCCTTCCCCGGCAACAAGCCGGATCTGAGGATCCACGGAAAGATCCTTTTTCAGAAAGATATTGACATGTATCTGTTTCCTCATATTACATCTTCCGGTTTATTTTTTATTTGATCCTGTACTTTCTCAGATAAAAAGCAAACCATTTTCAGACTTATGTAAAAAAAAGATACATTTTCCATGTTTCTCTTGACAGAAACAAAGCTGCAGAATTAATGATTCTATAAATAGAAACAAACTTTTTTCCGGAGAAAAAACATGCACGATTATTTTAAAAAATATCCTTCCGAAGAAGGCTTCTTCGGGGAATACGGCGGATGCTTCGTTCCTGAAATCCTTGCTGATGAAATGAAAAAAATAAACGAAGCCTATTTTTCCATAAGCAAATCCCATGAATTCATATCCGAACTGCGCAGAATCCGGAAACACTTTCAGGGAAGACCCACGCCAGTATATTTCTGCAAACGCCTGTCCGAGATATACGGAGGACGAATATATCTTAAAAGAGAAGATCTGAATCATACCGGTTCACACAAGCTGAATCACTGCATGGGGGAAGGACTTCTTGCAAAATACATGGGCAAGAAAAAACTTATCGCAGAGACAGGAGCCGGTCAGCACGGAGTTGCTCTGGCAACCGCTGCAGCATATTTTGGTCTGAAATGCGACATCTATATGGGAGAAGTGGACATTGCCAAGCAGCACCCGAATGTTGTCAGAATGAAACTTCTGGGAGCAAATGTTATTCCGGTTACACACGGTCTCAAAACACTGAAAGAGGCTGTAGATGCTGCATTTGATGCCTATCTGGAAGATCCGGTAAACAGTATTTACTGTATAGGGTCTGTTATGGGGCCCCACCCCTTCCCGATGATGGTGCGTGATTTTCAGCACATTATCGGAGTTGAAGCCAGAGAACAGTTCTTTGAAATGACAGGGGAACTTCCTGATGCTGTGACTGCCTGTGTAGGCGGAGGATCCAATGCCATGGGCATCTTCTCCGGATTTCTGAATGATGAAGATGTGGAGCTTTTCGGCGTAGAACCTGCCGGACGGTCCCTGAAACCGGGAGATCATGCAGCAAGCCTTTCCTTAGGAACAAAGGGAACAATCCACGGATTCAGAACATATCTTCTGCAGGATGAACAGGGCAATCCCCTGCCGGTCTATTCCATTGCCAGCGGTCTGGACTACCCTGGAAGCGGACCTGAACACTGCATGCTCAAGGATCTTAAGCGGGTTCAGTACACAACTGCCAATGATAAGGAATGCATAGAGGCTTTCTTTAAACTGTCAAGACATGAAGGAATAATACCTGCACTTGAAAGTTCCCATGCAGTGGCTCATGCATTCAGATATGCCTCCGAACACCACAACAAGTCCATTCTCGTAAACCTTTCCGGCCGGGGAGACAAAGACGTGGATTTCGTTGTCCGGAATTTCGGCACAGGAGATGAATACTTCAGCTGATATCCATGCAGCACAGCTGAACAGCTGTGCTGCATTACAGAATCCGGCTTTTATAATCTGCGAAGGTCAAAGGACCAGTCCTCTCCTTCTGCTGTGACCACTCCGTAAAAACCGTTCCCTGCAGATCCTGGATTGAACAGAACCGGCTGTCCGCTGATAAACAGCTGTCTGTGTGTATGACCAAAAAAAGCTGCTCCCGCTCCGGTATTTTCAGCCGCAGCAGCAAGAGAATCAAGGCCTTCCTTTACATGGTGAAGATCACCGTGAACAATAAGTATTTTCCTTCCGGCAATTTCTTCTGTTTCTATGCTTTCAAGATCCATGCCTCTTTCTCTGTCAACATTTCCCATCACCCTGCAGATACGGATATTTTCAGGAATATTAACATGCAGCAGATCTCCGGCTCCGTCACCGCAGTGAACAAGAACAGAAAAAGGCTCTTCAAGTCTGATGATTCTTTCAATATTCTGAATGTTTCCGTGACTGTCTGACAGAACTAGAATTTTTTCCGGACGGTTTCTGTTCATTTTTTCTTTAACTGTTTCCCGGAAGTTCTTCTTTCCAGAATATACATGCCGAAAGCAAGGCAGGAAACAGCAAAAAGAAAGACAGCTGTTTTATATCCCAGGACTGTTCCGCTTTCTCTTCTTTCAAGAAGGAAGTTCAGATATTGTCTGTGCTCCGGTTTAAACTCACCGCCTTCATCCGACAGTCTGCGGAAGAAAGAAAGAAGCCCTGAAATACCTGCACTGTCCGGATCAAAATGATCGTATCCTGCAAAAATCTGAGGATTTTCAAGAAGCTTCCAGGCCTTTTCAAGATCAGCTGAAGCATCGGAGTTCAAATACTTTTTTATTTCAGGCTCAACACTGAATGTGGACCAGGCAGAAATTCCTGAAAGAAGAAGGCACAGGAAAAGAGCAGCTGCTCCGAATATCAGATAAATTTTTCCGTCATATGGCTTCTGCATAATTTTCAATTTTTCCTTTATTTTGTTTTCCAGGCTTCTCCGGCATCTGCCTGGACTGCCGAGGATCAGAAGACCTGAAAAATCAGTCCTGTACAGGTTTAGTCAAGAAAAAATATTAGCTTGACATAAAAATATTGAGGCATATTTTTCCTGATCCAGAAAAAAATCCCCGAGGAGCCCATGAAAAAAACAACATCCCTTATTTTATTTTCTGTTCTGCTGTTTCTGTCCGGCTGCAGCAGAAATCAGGAACCTGAACAGATTTCGGCCCTTTCCATATACGGGGAAACAGCCCTGTTCCTTGCAGGAGAACCTGTTCCGGAAACTTCACCTCTGTATTCCATAACAC
>JAZRYV010000138.1:0-7837 GCA_045600925.1 Spirochaetota bacterium | reverse complement strand
TTCCCCCCGGCCAAGAAGGTCCATCTTCTTGTTAAAATACACAGATGATATTTTAAATCTGTCGCTGTACTGAGCCTGAACAGGAACAGAAACGATCTCTGATGATTTTGAACTGCTGTTCCCGGTATTCTCTGTCTGGGCAAATACAATAACTGGCACCATCAGCAGAATAAGTGATAACAGTTTTTTCATTATGATTCCCTCACAAATAGGACTTCTTCCATATTATTTTCGGCATTCACCTGCATAATATAAAGTGTTTTTTACTGTCTGATGGTTTTCTTTCCTGGCATAAAAATATTGACATCTGCCTGTTTTTCTGTATTCTCGCAGAAGAGGCTTATTATGACAGAAACTATCCGTAAAATTGATACATCCCTGATCTCAGATTCCGTTAAGAAGATGATCCGGGAAGCAGGCTTTTCCCTGCCTGCCGAAATATGCAGCCGGTTCCGTGAAATGCAGGAAAAAGAAACCAGTCCACTTGCAGCAGGAACCCTTGCCGTTCTCCGTGAGAACGCTGCCATTGCAGAAGCAGAACAGATGCCTTTATGCCAGGACTGCGGCAGCACCATTGTATTCATGGAAACAGGACAGAACGTCCTGCTTACAGGAGATTCTCCGGAGACGGCTATTAACCGCGGTGTGGCCGAGGCCTACACTGAATACTATCTGCGTAAAAGCATAGTCGGGGATCCTCTGAAAAGAACAAATACAGGTACAAACACACCGGCCTTTATACATTACAGCATAGTCCCTGGAAATACAGTAAAACTTACTGTCTATCTTAAGGGAGGCGGCTCGGAAAACATGAGCTGTCTTAAAATGTTCCGCCCAACGGACTCCCCTGATTTAATCATAGATTTTATAGTTCAGTGGATCAGAGATGCGGGACCAAATCCATGTCCGCCTCTGTTTCTTGGTGTGGGAATAGGAGGAACTGCAGATGTGGCCACGCTCAATGCCAAGACTGCAGTTCTCAGAGGAACAGGAACTCATCACCCTGATCCTTTTTACAGGGATATGGAACAAAAAATTCTGGAAAAAGTAAATCAGACAGGAGTGGGAGTTCTGGGTTTCGGAGGGAATTCCACAGCAGCAGAGGTTTACATTAAAGAAGCTCCTTCTCACATTGCATCACTTGCTGTGGCCCTCAATCTTAACTGTCATTCTCTCAGATACAGGAGCATGGAACTATGAACACATGGAGAAGAATAACAGCTCCGTCAGACAGAGATGCTGTGTCCTCACTGAAAGCAGGTGACGGAGTTCTCATATCCGGAATCATATATGCTGCAAGGGACAAGGCTCATCAGAGACTGTGCAGCCTTATTCTGGAAGGGAAACCCCTTCCTTTTGATCCTGCAGGACAGTTTATCTACTATGTGGGACCAACCCCCACACCTCCGGGGAAAGTCACAGGTTCTGCAGGTCCCACCACATCCTACAGAATGGATCCATTTTCGGATATAATTCTTAAAACCGGGATCTGCGGCATGATAGGGAAAGGCAAGAGAGATCTCAATACAAGGAAGCTCATTCAGGAATACAGGGTACCATACTTCAGTGCCTTCGGAGGAGCAGGAGCCTATCTCGGGAAAAGGATAACATCCTCGGAAATCATTGCATTCCCGGAACTTGGCCCTGAAGCAGTGTACAGATTCCGAGTGGAGGATTTTCCGGCAGTTGTTATAGATGATGTATACGGACAGGATCTTTATGAAAATCAGCTTCGAAAATAATGAAGATTTTGTTCTCTTTAAAAAACAGCTGAAAGATGTTCTCCGCAGAAGAACATCCAGACATTTTGAACTGGAAGACAGAACGCCTTCTGCAGTAATGATCCTCCTTTTTCAAAAAGACGGGGCTCTTCATGTGCTGCTGACAAAAAGATCCGAAAAACTTCGTCACCACAGCGGGCAGATAAGTTTTCCCGGAGGAAGAACTGAAAAACAGGATTCTTCCCCGGAGGAAACTGCTCTCCGTGAGACATTTGAAGAAACAGGAATTCCTGCTTCTGCCGTTGAAAAAGCAGGCCGTTTCAACGATTATATTACTACAACAGGTTATCACATTTCATCCTTTGTAGGTTTTACAGATGAACCTGAATGTGTCCCTTCACCTGCATCCTGGGAAGTTGATGAATATCTTAAAGTGCCGATGGAAATTTTCATAAATGAAAAGTATTCATCAAAAAGCACTGCTGTTCTGGATGGCAGGGAAGTCCCCACATGGCATTATCCTTTTCAGGGGAAAGACATCTGGGGAATGACAGCCAGAGCTCTAACAGAACTGGCTAAGGTTATCAGGGAGGAATAATGTTCATAATAAAAAGCTGTCCGTCCTGCGGCAGAAAGCTCAGATTTCCCATAGACAGGGGAAAAATAAAAATCAGCTGCAGCTGCGGATTTTCCTTTACTGCAGATCCGGACAGCCCTGAACTTTACAAAGGTGCTGAATTTGATTTAAACGGAAGACCTGCAGAAAAAACTTCAGAAAAACTTTCCGGGAAACAGAAAAAGGAAAAAATTATTCAAAAACTTTACCAGTACAGATATGACATCCAGAATTTTCCGCTTCTTCCTGCAAAACAGAAATTAAAAATAACTGCAGAGACTCTTCTTGTTCTGATCTGCATCGGTGCTGCAGCAGCATTGATTCTTTACTTTAGAGGATTTTTCAGTCCGGCTGATGTCGGAACATATATATGATCATCGGGAATAGGCCTTGATCTCCCTCTGCATATCCCTGTCCAAATCTCTCTGCTGAATGGTCTTCCGCTTGTCGTACAGAGCCTTTCCTTTTGCAAGTCCAAGTTCCAGTTTTGCCTTCCCGTTTTTAAAATACAGGCTTACGGGAATCAGAGTATATCCCTTTTCCTTAAGCTTGCCTGTGAGCCACTTGATCTCATGCTTGTGCAGAAGAAGCTTCCGGTCTCTTGCAGGTTCATGATTGAATCTGTTTCCCATATCGTAGGGGGATATAGTCATTCCGGTAATATAAGCTTCGCCGTTTTTTATTCCTGCATAGGACTCCTGAATGCTGCAGGTTCTCTGACGCAGGGATTTCACCTCTGTCCCGTGAAGAACCAGACCTGCCTCAAGCGTTTCTATGATTTCATAATTAAACCGGGCTTTTTTGTTCCGGATGATTTCAACAATATGATCGCTCATTGCTTTAAGTCTGCCGGAAGTCCCTTAAGGACTTCCGGCCATTAATTCCTATTTATGAGAAAGTTCAAACTCTTTCATGAAGGAAATGAGTTTTTCAACTCCTTCAACAGGCATTGCATTGTAAATGCTTGCACGCATTCCGCCGACGCTCCTGTGTCCCTTCAGATTGGAGAGTCCAGCTTTTGATGATGCAGCAATGAATTCAGCATCAAGTTCTTCTGAGCCTGTTACAAAAGGAACATTCATCAGGGAACGGTCTTCCGGTACAACTGTGCCCCTGAACATTGAAGAACTGTCCAGATACTCATAAAGCATTGCTGCTTTCTTTTTGTTTATCTCTTCCAGAGCCTTTACCCCGCCCATGGACTTTATCCATTTAAAAACCAGCCCGGCAATGTAAACAGCATATGTAGGAGGAGTATTGTACATGGAACCGTTGTCTGCATGAATTTTGTAATCCAGCATTACAGGTGCAATATCCATGGCATTGCCAACCAGATCTTTTCTTACGATGACAATAGTAACACCTGCAGGTCCGATGTTTTTCTGAGCTCCAGCAAAGATAAGACCGAACTTTGATACATCAACAGGTTCAGAAAGGATGTTTGATGACATATCTGCAACCAGAGGAATATTTCCTGTATCCGGGAAGGAAACATAACGTGTTCCTTCTATGGTATTGTT
Organism: Spirochaetota bacterium; assembly: GCA_045600925.1. Taxonomy (GTDB): domain Bacteria; phylum Spirochaetota; class UBA4802; order UBA4802; family UBA5550; genus JAZRYV01. The sequence continues at coordinate 3,980 of JAZRYV010000138.1, read as the reverse complement.
GGAGCAGATGTAGAAATAATCAGCATCAGGACTGAACTGTGATTTGTCAGGCTTCGGGATATAGGAAAATTTTTTATCTTCAGAAGAAGCAACAACATTCACTGTACCGAATTTTTTTGCAGCTCCTATGGCCTTTTTTGTCCAGGCTCCTGTATTGATAATATCACACTTTTTGTTTCTGCCGAAAAGGTTCAGAGGCACCATATCGAACTGAAGATGACCTCCTCCCTGAAGGAAAAGAACATAGTAGTTTTCAGGAATACCCATAACTTCCCTGAGATCTGCTTCTGCCTGATCAATAATTGCCTGGTATGTTTTGGATCTGTGGCTCATTTCCATAACAGACATGCCGGAAGTGCCGTACTCCAGCATTTCAGATGCAGCCTGTTTCAGAACTGTTTCAGGAAGCATTGCCGGGCCGGCAGAAAAATTAAAAATACGTGACATAGAATTCTCCTTTATTTCAGATGCTTTTTTTCAAAATAATATGTACTGAATATAAAAGCTTTTTTATAAATCAATTAAAATTTGACACTGCAGCGCAATTAGTGCCGTTCCGGCCATTTTTGCCTCTCTGTATCAAAAATTTTACTTTACACACCGGCCGGAGGAAACTTTCTGTATTTAAAAGAAATTTTAAATAATGTAAAAATTTGAGGCATACAATGGCTGTTGTTAAAGCATTCAGAGGAATCAGACCTGCAGCGGATCTGGCAGAAAAAGTTGCCGAGCTTCCATATGATGTTGTGGATTCAGCAGAGGCAGCAAAAATTGCAGAAGGAAATCCATTCAGTTTCTTCCATGTTTCAAAAGCCGAAATAGACATGGCTCCGGGCATAAGCATCTATGATCCGTCAGTATATGCAGCAGGAAGAGACAACTTTAAAAAATATATCAGTGACGGGGTCTTTGCCATGGACGGTGAACCTCTTCTGTATCTGTATACTCAGGTTATGAACGGAAGAGCACAGACAGGTCTTGCAGCCTGTGTAAGCATTGATGACTACATGGAAAACCGCATCAAAAAACATGAGCTTACAAGGGAAGATAAGGAAAAAGACAGAACTGTCCATCTCAGCATTGTGGGAGCAAACACAGGTCCTGTTTTCCTTCTTTATAAAGAAGACGGAAAGAAAAAAGAACTGTTTAAAAAAGGCATGGAAATAAAGCCAGTATACGATTTTACAGCAGAGGACGGCATCCGTCATATATTCCGGGTAATCACAGACAGAAATCTCATAGCAGATTTTGAAAAAGCTTTTTCCGATGACATTCTCTACATAGCAGACGGTCATCACCGTGCAGCATCTGCTGTTCGTGTAGGAAAAGAAAGAAGGGCTGCAGATCCTTCATACACAGGGAAAGAAGAATTCAACTTTTTCCTGGCAGTTATCTTCCCCCATAGTGAGCTGGCAATTCTTCCCTACAACAGGGCAGTGACAGATCTTTTCGGAAACGATGAAAAAACATTTATGACAAAAATCGGAGAAAAGTTCACAGTAAAAGCTGACGGAGTAAAGATTCCGGACTGCAAAGGAAATGTTTCCATGTATCTGAATAAAAAATGGTACACACTGACTCCGGCTTTTAAAGCTGCTGATGATCCTGTTAACAGCCTGGACGTAAAAGTCCTTCAGGATCACCTTCTGCAGCCTGTTCTGGGCATAAACGATCCACGCAAAGATGAACGCATAAAATTCATCGGAGGCATACGCGGTACAGAAGAACTGGAAAAACTTGTGGATTCAGGAAAATATGCAGTGGCCTTTTCAATGTATCCCACATCCATTCAGGAACTTATGAATGTGGCAGATGCAGGAATGATAATGCCGCCTAAGTCAACCTGGTTTGAACCAAAACTCAGAAGCGGACTTGTTGTTCATTCAATAGAAGAACAGAAGATCAGGTAAAAAAAGACCGGCTTTTAAGCCGGTCTTTTTTTATTTATTTTTACGGCATTTTCGCCGGTCTTTTTATATCCTGTTTTTTACACCGAATGTCCATTCCCAGAAGTATTATTTCCGTAATTATCTGCAGAGAGTGATCCTTTATCCGGTTTTTTCAGTGATGCTCTGAGACGGCGTATCTCATTTTCGTAAAGTTCTCTTACCTGACCACGGTCAGTTCCTTTTACAGAAAGAGGCCCGTAGGCAATCCTGCGAAGACGGAGAACATTATAGCCGAAAAGTTTAAAGGAATAGCGGATCTGACGTTTTTTCCCTTCCTCTATTGTCATCTTTATGTGATTTTTTGCCAGAGGATGGGACAGAATTTTTGCCCTTCTGGTCTTCAGTTTAAGCTGATGAAGGAAAATTCCTGCCTCTATCTTTTTTCTGTCAATATCATCAAGAGGTTTATCCAGTTCCACAAAGTATGTTTTTTTCACATGACACGCAGGACTGCAGAGTTTATTTGAAAGTTCGCCGTCATTGGTCAGAAGAAGAAGGCCTTCCGTATCCATATCAAGACGGCCTACAGGGAAAATTCCTGCCCTCCTGAACTTTTCAGGAATCAGATCCATTACAGTCGGACGGCCTTTATCATCATTGGTTGTTGTTACATATCCTGCAGGCTTGTTAAGCATAAGATAATATTTTCTGTTGATGAGTTCCGCCGGCTCACCGGAACAGACCACAGTGTCGGAAAATTCATCAACAATAAAGGAAAGATCCGTAACCTTTTGTCCGTTTACAAAAACTTTTCCTGATGTAATAAGATCCTCAGTCTTTCTTCTGGATCCAAGACCGCATCCTGCAAGATATTTATTTATTCGCATTATTCCTCTTTCTGTCCGTCAGGAACCTTCTGCTCTCCGGCCGTGACAGATTCCTTCTTCTGGCTGTCTTCTTTCTTTTCAGAAGCATCATCTGCTTCAGGGTCCTGTGCAGTCTCAACAATTTTATGTATTCTTTTAAACTTTATGCCTGCAGGCCCGGGCACAGCCATGGAAAAGCCGTCGCCTCTTCTCTGAAATTTAAGTTTTTCACCGAAACATCCAGAATCAGGAGAAAAAAGAAGCTCATTCCGGCTGCTGTCAGCAGAGAACTGCCCTTCCACAGCCTTTTCTTCTCCGCCCTTTTTGTATGCCCGGAATTTTCCGTCCGGATAAAGTTCAAGACATATATTAGTAAAATCTCCGGAAGAACTTATGGTCCACCACTTGCCGGAAATATCTCTTACAGTTTCATCATCCCCGTCTTTCTGAAGTCGGCTCAGCATTTCTGTCAGTTTTCCAGAATCCTCTGCATCAAAAATCCGTATATTGCCTCCGTAAACCCAGCCGGTGATTCCGTCCGTAAGACGGACATGATACCAGTAATCTCTGGATTTCCCTATCTGAGACTTTTCAGCAGAACGTTCCAGAATCACAGTTACCGTGGATTTATCCATTCTTGTGATGCATCCGGAAAAAACAAAGGGACTTATTCTCAGGGCAGTGGCATTTTCCAGAATCATGCCTGCCATGGAAGAACTGATTTTAACAGGAACATTTTCATCTCTGCTGCACGCAAATGCAGACATGAGAAGAACGGTCATCAGCAGAACTAAAACAGACTTTAAATGTTTAAACATACAGGCCTCTCTTTCCTCCTTTTAGAAAACAGGTCTTCTTTTGTAAAGGAATAAAACTTGACTTATTGTCCTGTTCCGGATAATACACAGCATGCTTAAATTCATTCTGCCATTAATCGCTGTACTTCTTCTTTCAGGAACTTCCGGAACAAAGGAAGGGACACTGCCTGTATATACTGAAAAAAACTGCAGATATATTTCTCTCTACGATCTTCGGAAATTTTTCCCCATGGAAACATCATTTGACCTTGTTCTTCAGAAGGGACGGTTATACAGCAGAGAACATGTAGCAGTCTACACTGTCGGACATTCTGTATTCCTCTGTGACGGTTCACTTAAGAGGGAATCTTATCCTGTCATCCGGCTTAAGGGCGATATACTTCTTCCTGTATATTTTGTCCGTGAAA
>JAZRYV010000137.1:0-1734 GCA_045600925.1 Spirochaetota bacterium | reverse complement strand
GTTAGCAAATGCTGGTCTTGCCATGATCGCTGTACTTCCGATCACTGACCCAAATGCAAGACCGATCATTCCTGCTTTCGTAAAGACCTTTCGGATGTCCGTTCCTAACGATGGAGTCACTTCCCCATGCTTTCTTTTCATTAATGATTTCTTTGTCATAAACTGATTTTCTCCTTAAAAATTCTTACTGATTGTTATTTCTTTGCATGAAAAAAGGAGTCATTGCTGACTCCCATTCATGACCGGTATGATACCGGATTTATTATTTTTTCACCTGGTGATTCCACAGCCTGTGCAGCTGTATCCTGTGATTACTGTTTCGTCATACTGTTCTGCTTTTACCATGGTCTCCCAGTGTCCCACCTCATCATGGTGGACTGTTTCGGTCACTGTCTGCGTACCTGTCTGACGGCTTTCCGTGTAGCTCTGTTCTGTCCCGTATCCACATCCGTTGTCATGTGCTGCCATAATATGGCTGTGGCATTCATCCACTGCAGTTTCAAAATCCTCACTGCTGAAGGTCTGCCCACAGCCCCTGCAGGATGCAACACATATCCTTACTTCCGTGTATACCGGAACCGTTTTCTCTACTGTCTCATCATAAGCTTTCTGGTCTGTTACCCAGATATCCTCTGTAACCGCTTCATGATGGACTGCTTCCGTCACAGGTGTCCAGTTATGTACGTGGCTGACTTCCTCTGTTCCTTTTTCCTGCTTCACTTGAGCAGGCGCGCTCTGCCTTTCTGTGCTTTCTTCAGCTGGCTGCTTAACTTCAGTCTTTGGTACAGGTTCTTCAGGGACCCTGTTGTCTGCAGGAGATTGTGAAGGATCCGGAACTTTTGAGGTTTCTGTGTACTGCTCCGCCGCAGCAACTGTTGGACTGATTCTAACTGACTCCCCTTCTGCAGGCGGAGTATTGTCCGTTTCTGCCTGTAAGCCCATGGCTTCCTTCCCATTCTCATATTCTCCTAAAACCACATGGGTTCCTGTTTCTTCTGCTGTGCCTCTGACATTGTCCAGGATCATTTCTATCTGGTCCCGGACCTTAAAGCACTCCTTACTTTCCAAAAAGCAGTATTTATGTTTTTCAGTCCCTGCCATCGATACACACAAACTCATGATCAGCGCTGCCAGTAACCCTAATATCTTCATCACAATTACCTCCCGGTCCCTTAGATTCTTTGATTCTGGGATTCTAAAGTTTACTTACCAAAAAGGCAATTGTGTGAATTACTGTAAACTCTGTATATCTTAGATATATAAATAATATTTTCCTTTTTGGTTAGTTAATATTATAAATCTCTACTGATTTGTAAACCGATATCAAAACATTTCTCTGATGCAGTGATCCGGGGAGACAAACCGCTAAGGTCTCCCCGACTGCACCCAACAACAAAACACAAAAAGGTATCAAAATGCATTTAAAGAATTATCTTGTTTCTTTATCCCTCACTCTCTCAAGATGCCTCTGGTAATAGTCCAGTGCTTTGTAGATATAATCTGCCGTTTTCTCATATGGCACATTTGAAGGGATATATTTTCTTGCCTGACTGTAGCTGAGGTTTATCTTTTCTTTCTGGTTCGGCTTGTCCTCTGACATGATCGCCTCAATGACTTCCGGTGTAAGTTTCCTCTCCTTGGAGAAATTCCTTAACCTTATTGCCTGTGCATGCGATGGCGTTGCATCTGCATAATCCATTGAATCCACAAGACATTTCTGTTCTGTACGGCTTA
>JAZRYV010000136.1:0-3467 GCA_045600925.1 Spirochaetota bacterium | reverse complement strand
TGCCTTAATGTAGCCGGGAAAAATCCTTCAGACAGAAAGATAATAGCCAGACTGCTGACCTGTTCCTATATGCAGTGCAGGGAAAAAGATGACATCATCGGTGTGGAAGTTGGAGGAACGCTTAAAAATCCTGCATCTATTGCTGCAGGAATCATTTCTGTTCTTCCTGGATGTGGAGACAATCTTGCCGGAGCTCTTATTTCTGAAGCTCTGAAAGAAATGATTCTTCTGGGAAAAAGTTTCCGTGCAAAGGATGAAACCATAATCGACATATCAGGTCTTGGAGATCTGGTTGCAACTGCACTCAGTTCCCACAGCCGAAACAGAAGATTCGGGCAGGATATAGCCAGTCAGATTATGGAAAAGAGCACTAAAGTTAATTTCAGGGACAGGGTTCTTCTTAAGCTTAATCCAAGAGCTGTTATAGAAAGAATGGGAGAAAGACTCAATTACCTTGCAGAAGGTGCCTATGCCATTGAACCTCTTATTGAACTGGCTGCTGAAAAGGATATCCCTGTTCCTGTTTACAGATCTCTTTATGAAGTTCTTCTCAATAAAAAGGATCCTGTTCTGCTTATTGAAACCATAAAAAATCCAGGACGATATGAAGAACTCTACAGACAGACAAAAATTCATATTACAGAAAAGAAAAAAGGGCTGGAGAAAGTAAAAGGCCGTGTTTTCCGTAAACTTATTCTGAAACGTGTCATCAATTCTGTTTTCACCGGAGATGAGGAAAAAGATAAAGAAAGCCGGATAAAGGAAAAAATTGCTGAGTACACAAATTCACTTAAAGGCTCTGATGACAGAAAAACCAGGAAGGAAGCAGAACTGATGAATGCTCTTCTTTCAGATTTCAGCACATCAAATGTTGAAGCTGCTGTAAAGTTTTATATAGGATCAATGGTTGACAATTTTTCTTCAAGTGGCTTTAAAACTCTTATGTTTTTTATTTCTCTTGGACGGATTCTTGCCAGCAGTCCTTTCAACAGGAAAAAACTTCAGATTGAAGGCGACATGTACAAGCTGAGTTCTCTTTCCGATCTGGGGAATATGATTTATATTCTCGGGAACAGCGGACCTTTTGATTTCCTTGGAGCACTAAAAAGCATACGAAGAATGCAGCTTCCGGTGCCGAGATTCATGGTTGTATCAGAGGCTTTATCTGGTCCTTTTGAAGCTTCCTGGATCAGATCTGCAGGAGGCTTCATTGTTGATGAAAAAAAATACGGAAATCCTCTGTACAGAACAGTCTTTTCTGCATACATCTGCACACTTATAGAAAACGGAGTTCCTCTTCTGCTCTCAAGATACTATGACCAGACAAATATTCCTGAGGAACTTCTTCAGTCCATAAAGCAGACTGTAACAGATCACTCTGTGGAAGTAATTATAGCTCCTGTATCACTTGCAAAAACAATCAGAACAGATGCAGATGACAGAAAAGGGATCTTCCCTGTTTTCCCTCACCTGAAAGGAGGAATGATCTATCGATTCTCAGAATTTATATATCTTTCTGAATTTACAAGAGAAGACAATCAGACTGACAGACTCCTTCCTGTTCTGGAAAATGAATTTAAAAAGGACAGACCCTGGTATGCCCATGTCCTCATGGCAAAAGTTTTTCTTGCAAACGGAAATTCCATTCCAAAGGATCAGACAGAACAGTATGCCATGGATTTTATGGAAAATCAGGGGATGGTCTATCAGGGAAAAACAAAAAAGATGGTTGGCAAAGGCATATCCTGGCTCAAACGTAAAAAGATCATCCGCCGGGCAGACAGACAGTATATAGTAGAGAAACCGGAAGAACTTCAGAAACTGGCAGATATGTTTTGATTTATAAAAGATTTTTTGAGACGAATTTTTCAGCCTGAACTTTTAGAAGTTCAAGTTCATTCACAGAAGAAATCCTGAAACTCATGATGCTGTGGCTGATTCTGACTGAATCTTTCTCAAAGAAAAGGTTCTCTTCTTTCTGCTGATCCCTGACATCTGAAGGAACTGCTGAAAGAATGATGCCTGGGCTGAGCATAAAAACAGGAAATGACTCTTTATAAAGACTGCTGATTCTGGCAAGAATAGTGTCATATATTTCACCCTGAATGAAGATTCCTGAATTACGGAATACTGTATTGACTGATTCAGCCAGCCAGAAGTTTACAGTTATGGAGGAATTATCAGACAGCATTTCTTCCAGAACAGATTTCGCTTCGTTCCAGGCAGAAGTATATGCATCCAGATCAAGACTGAAACATGGAAAACCTGTTTTGAGGAAATGACCAAGAGCCTTTCCTGTTTTCATAAAACTGTCTTCATTTATATACGGAGAGTCAGATACTGCTCCAAGAACATAATCAGGATTTCCTCTGAGATACAGGAAACAGAACATTCCTCTGCCTGTGCCAGAATCTGAAGGAGAAGAGTAATAAACATTTTCTTCAACAAGCATATATGTTCTGCTCAGAAATTCCTTTAAATTTCTGATGTAGATTTTTTTTCCTGAATGCCTGTATGGGATAAAACTGTTTTCTTTTCTGACAAAAAGACAGGCTGTAACATAATTGTTTTCTCTGCACAGAAGATAAAGGAAAGCAGAAGCCTGATCCTCATTTTTTTCACTCTGAAGTTCCAGACCTGTGCAAATGTCCTCCAGCTCCGTACATTCTGCTTCAATTTTATCCAGATCAGCTTCTGAATCCTTTAAAAGCCTGAGTCTGTCTTTTACTGTTTCAACAAGTTCTGTATGATTCATTCTTTTTTCCTGAAAAATTCTGCTGTCTTCTCTGCTGCCGGATAAAGACGGAAGCTTCCCGTGAAAAAAATCATTCTGTCAGGAGAACTGTTTCCTTCTTTCAGTAATCTATAAAGTTCTTCAGGTGATGATGCAGTTTTTAATCCTGGGAAATTTTCAGCATCAGGCTTCAATGCTCTGCTGTCTTCCAGCTGAAAGAAAATCATTTCATCACAGTGATCAGCAATGAATGGAAGCATTGAAGCATAATCCTTGTCCTTCATAAATGTGACTGCTGCCGTCTTCTTCATGGAAGGATAAAAGTTCTCCACGGCCTTTATAAAGGCTTTTACGGCCTCTGGATTATGTGCAGGATCATAGATGATAAGCGGGTCCTGGCACATGATTCTGAATCTGCCTTCAGGCGTAAACCCTGAAACAGAGGCTTTTATGGATTCGGGAGTTACAAGAGGATATTTTTCTATGCAGGCAAGAACTGCAGTTATGGCAGCTGAAGCATTTTTTATCTGTTCAATTACCGGAGTGTTGATTTTTATCTGCTTTATGACAGTCTCTTTTCTGCCGTCATTATATCTGTAATCAAACAGAAAACTGTTTTCCTGAGGGATAATATTTTCCATAAAAAAAGTTTCATCTGCACATAAAAACGGAGCATTCTTTTCAGATGCTTCTTTTTTAAGAACAGAAACCAAGTCGGAGGCCAAGCGGTCTT
>JAZRYV010000135.1:0-6310 GCA_045600925.1 Spirochaetota bacterium | reverse complement strand
GTAAGTCCTTCTCCGGCTTCCTTTGCACCGTAAGGTCCTTCGGCTTCATATGTGTCGATTTCCATGATGTGTGCAGGAGGCATTTCTGTTGCTCTGATAACCTTGTAGTCTGCGAGGTTAGGATTCATCAGACGACCGTCTTCAAATGGCATGTATTCCAGATATCCATAACCTGCTGCCATTGAGAAAGCTCCTTCCAGCTGGCCTGTAAGACCGAGATGGTTGATAGGAGTACCGCAGTCATGAGCTGTCATACTGTCAAGAAGTTTAACCTTTCCTGTTTCACCATCAACTTCAACTTCAACAGCCTGAAGCATGTATGAGTAAGCAGGAGCAACCATACCTTTTCTATGAGGTGTGTAGAAACCACGGCCAACAAGCTTCTGACCTTCTTTTCCACGCATTGCCATTCTAACTACATCAACAAATGGAATACCACGTTCTGGTCTGGCAACGTTGAATACCTTACCGTTCTTGATGTCCATATCGTAGATGATGTTGTATTCTGTACCCTTTGCAAGAGCCTTGGAATGTTCAAATACTGCAGCTGCTTCCAGAACCTGAGCCTTAACCTGTTCTGCAGCCATCTTTGTTGCGTTACCTGTCATAAGAGTCTGACGGGATCCCCATGCACCGAGGTCTGGAGGACAGTGAGCTGTATCGTGGCTGTAAACTGTGATATCCTTTACAGGTACACCAAGTGTTTCAGCACAGATGATAGCACATGTAGTGTTGGAACCCTGTCCTATATCCTGTGATCCGATGTGAAGTGTAACACCACCGTCAACATTAACTGTAACCATAGCTCCGGAGAATGAGTATGGAGAGTCGAACCAGTTGAAAATACCACCGGTCATGAAACCTGCAGCAGAAAGTCCGATTGCATGATTGGATGGAAGAGTTTTCTGTTTTTCTTCAACCCATGCTTTCATCTTCTGGCAGCAGATGTCCATACCGCAGCTGGCGATTGTAGCCTGTCCGGGAACAACATGTCCTTCTGTATGGCCGTTGATTCTTCTTGTTTCGATCGGATCGAGACCCATTTCTGCACACATCCATTCGATCTGTGATTCAGAACAGAACATAGCCTGAGGAGCACCAAATCCTCTCATAGCTGTGGAAGGAAGCTTGTTTGTGTAAACACGCATTCCGTCGTATCTGTATGATTTCCATTTGTATGGGAATGAATGGAAGAAACCTGTCAGGTAGAGAGCTGTAGCACCCATTCCTGTGTATGCACCACCGTCTGTGTAAACCTTGGCTTCACGTGCAACCATGCGACCATCTTTTGTAATACCGGATTTTACATAGTACCACATAGGAGTTCTTTTCTTTGTGCACTGGAAGTCTTCTGAACGGCTGTAGATGATCTTTACAGGACGCATAATCTTCTTTGAAAGAACAGAAGCACAGAAGATAGCTCCGTCGAGCTCGAACTTACCACCGAAACCACCACCAACATATGTGGAGATAACACGTACATCAGATTCCTTCATTCCAAGAACACCGGCCATAAGACCCTGCATATAGTATGCAGACTGGTTGGAGTTGTAGATGAGAAGCTTTCCGTTAGGAGTATAGCTTGCAACAGCTCCTCTGGTTTCCATACACATATGTGCCTGAGAACCGCATTTGAAGTAGTCTTCACGTACGAGACCGCCGCTGGCCTTTGCTTCTTCGAATCCTGCTTCAACATCGCCCCACTCAAGGTGTCTTGTTACGTTGATGTTTCTTGGGAATTCTTCATGAAGAACAGGAGCTCCTCTCTTAATAGCATCTGCAGGGTCGAATACAGGTTCGAGAACTTCGTATTCAACATCGATAAATCCAAGAGCCTTTTCTGCAATTTCTTCTGTAACAGCAGCAACTGCACATACAGGTTCTCCGATGTATCTTACCTTTTCAATAGGAAGGATCTGCTCGTCGCAGAGGTCACGATATCTTCTCCAGATACCCTGTTTAACTCCAAGAGTATCTTCCTTTCCTGTTGCAACTGCAATAACTCCGGGAATTTCAAGAGCCTTGCTGTAGTCGATGTTTACAATCTTTGCGTGAGCATATGGGCTTCTGAGGATCTTTCCATATACCATGTTTGGCATTGTGATATCGAATGTGTACTGTGCTCTACCAGTAACCTTTGCAACACCATCGATGTTTCTTACATGAGTGTTAAGAACGGAATACTTGGCTTTTGCAAGGCTGGTTGCAGTAACCTCGTATTTAACTTTCTTTTTAGTTTTTGCTTCTTCAGCCATTATCTTTCCCCCTTATTCTTACTCTTCACCTTCAGGTGACCATGGACCTTCAGGAACTCCGAGAGAAGTTCTCATAACTGCTCTAACTATGCTGTTGTAGCCTGTGCAGCGGCAGATGTTTCCTTCAAGAGCCTGTCTGATCTGCCATTCTGTAGGTTTCGGGTTTTCGTTAAGAAGACCCTGAGATGACATCAGCATACCTGGTGTACAGAATCCGCACTGATAAGCACCTTCATCAAGGAATGCAGTCTGAATAGGAGCAAGAACACCGTTCTTTTCCAGTCCTTCAACTGTAGTAATCTTGTGACCTTCTGCCTGAACAGCAAGGATACCGCAGGATCTTACTGCTTTTCCGTCGATCAGCATTGTACATGCACCGCAGGAAAGAGTTTCGCATCCTCTTTTTGTTCCTGTAAGACCTATAACGTCTCTGACTGCTTCTACGAGAAGTGTCTTAGGATTAACGCTGAGTTCATATTCGTCGTTGTTAACGTTTAAATGAATTGTTACTACCTGTGCTGACATCTTAAGCCTCCTTTGCTCTTTCCCATGCTTTCTTCAGCATTCTCTTAGAGAGAACTGCAACTTCCTGCTGTCTTGTTTCAGATGTTGCGTGGATATCAGCCAGACAGTCGATGTTCTTTGAATAATCGAGACCGATTTCTTCAAAGAGCTTTTCATCATATGCTTTTCCAACGAGTTTAGCTTCAAATTCAGGGAATCTTGTAGCCTTGTCGCTGACGCATCCTACGGACAGTTTGCATGCTGCACATTTTCCGCTTGCATCGAGAGTGATGCATGCTGCTGCAGAAGCAACACCAAGGTCATTTTCGAGAAGTGTGAATTTTGTGAATGCAGAACCTGTTTTTGGTGCAGGTGCAGGAAGATGGATTTCTGTAAGAATTTCATCTTCTTCGAGGCATGTTGAATAGAATCCCTGGAGGAATTCACTTACAGGAACTGTACGTGAACCCTTTTTGCTCTTAAGAGTAACTTCTGCATCGAATGCAAGATAGCATGTTGCAGGGTCTTCTGCAGGGTCTGCATGAACGATATTTCCGCCCATTGTTCCCCAGTTTCTGATCTGCTTGTTGGCAAGTCTGTCTTCAGCATCGTTAAGAGCTGTGTAGTTCTTGCGAACAGCTTCTGAGTGCTCAACATCACTGTGGATTGTTGTTGCACCGATTCTGAGTCCGTCTTTTGGATCCCATTTAATGTAGTTGAGTTCATCAAGATGTTTGATGTCTACAACATTTGCGGGTGTCTCCATTCCCTCTCTCATAGTGATCAGACTGGACTGTCCGCCTGCGATTAAGGCACAGTCTTCTAATTCTGATACCATCTGGAGAGCTTCATCCAATGATTTCGGTTTGTGATAAATAAAATCCTGTATCATATTTCACTCCCTTAATATTTAAAAAATTACAGAAAATCACATGGATTTTCTGTCGTATTGCAGTCTACAATGTACTGTTAATTAGTCAATATTAATATTCAAAAATGTAGTAAAAATTTTTATTTTTTTGGATTATGTCGTCTCAGCAGTTTTTCAGGTTTTTCTGTCTTTAAGTCTCTCCTAAAGAGCCTGTTTTTCCGATTTATATTTGACTTTCCCGGAAGCTGTCTGAAAATGTTGTCATAATTTTTTTCGGAGGAATAAAAATGAAAAAAATTCTTTTGTGCATGTGTGTATTTGCAGCTTTTCTTCTTATAAGCTGTGCAGCTTCTCTTTCAAATATGTCAGGTTCGTCTTCCGGTTCTGATTCTTCTGCCGGTTATTCTGATCTGCTTAATTCCCTGTTCATTCAGACAGGAGTATGCAAATCAGGCAACTGCATCAACGGAACAGGAACCTATGCATCTGAAGACGGACTCAGCTTTACAGGAAAATTTGTCAATGGCAGACCGGACGGAGAGGGAACCGTAACTTTTAAGAGCGGTCTTAAATATACCCTTACATATAAAAACGGAAAGCCTGCAGACGGTCCTGTTACTGTTTTCTCTTCAACAGGAGCTGTAATAAAGACTCTGTATATCCGCAACGGAAAGCTTTCTGCAGAATAGCTGTTTCCGGAACTGTCCCTTCTCAGGGCAGTTCCGGAGTCTGGTAATCACTCTAAAAATAATTGACTTTTTCAGTCCAGTAAAGACTGTTTCATAAAAGGAAGGAAATTTTTATGGAAGAAAGAAAGCTGTGTCCTGTTTCAGGGAAAATGTGCATTGACTGCAAGCTTTATATAGGAAGACATTACTATACATGTATTTCCAAAGATAAAAGAAGTCAGGAAATAGTTGCAAGGCAGAATGAAAAAAGACGTCAGAATGAACATGCACATGATGACGGACGCTACGGTACTTCTTTTTTTGATGAAAACACTCCTTCAAAAGTGACCTGGTTTCACAATGTAGAAGATACATACTGGAATCCGGATTACAATCCCAATGATCCGGATGATCAGGATTATGATTATGACATTAACTATGAGTATTTTTACAGAGATGTAAGAATATAAACTGTGTGGTTAAGGCATAAAAAATGACGGCATCAGTAAATGTTCAGTTCCGACTTTATGTTTCAGTCAAAAAGACAGATTAAAGCATTTTGTGATGTCATGATTTTTTATGAGCAGCCGTCACGAAGTGACGGTTTTTTTATATGCAGGTGATGGTCATGGAGAGGCCATCAGACATCTGACAAAACTGACAGTCTGGCAATTAATTTAGAAGAAAAAGAAGTTTTTGTACAGGAGGAGTATATGAACAGCGATCCCGGCAGGATAATTATTTTTGACACAACTCTCAGGGACGGGGAACAGTCTCCCGGATTCAGCATGAACATTGAAGAAAAGCTGGTCTTTGCAGAGCAGCTGGAAAGGCTGAATGTGGATGTGATTGAGGCTGGTTTCCCGGCCAGCTCTGAAGGGGATTTTGAAGCTGTGCAGAAAATCAGCCAGAGGCTTTCACACGCAAGAGTGGCCGGCCTTGCAAGAGCAAATTTTAAAGATATAGATTCTGCAGCAGCAGCTTTGGAAAAGGCGGCTGTTCCTGTTCTGCATACTTTTATTTCAAGTTCTGACATTCATATTGTGCATCAGTTCAGGAAAACCAGAGAGGAAGTTCTGGAGCTGGCGGTAAAGGCTGTTGAATACGGGAAAAAATACTTTGATCATGTGGAATTTTCTCCCATGGATGCCTCCAGAAGCGACAGAGAGTATCTGGCTGCCATGGTTTCCGCTGTTATTGCTGCCGGTGCTGATACTGTAAATATTCCTGATACTGTTGGCTACAGTGTGCCTGATGGATTCGGAGGCCTGATCAGATACCTGTTTGAAAATGTAAAAAATATTAATGATGCTGTTATTTCAGTTCACTGTCACAATGATCTGGGGCTGGCTGTGGCCAATTCTCTTGCTGCTGTAAAGGCCGGGGCACGGCAGGTGGAATGCACAGTAAACGGCATAGGCGAAAGGGCAGGGAATACGGCCATGGAGGAGGTCGTTATGGCACTGAAAACCAGAAACGATTTCTTTAAGGTTTATACTGATATTAATACGAAACAGATTATGGCCACAAGCAGGCTTCTCAGTGCCATAACAGGTGTTTCGGTTCAGCCCAATAAAGCCATTGTGGGAAGCAACTCTTTTTCCCATGAGGCAGGTATTCATCAGGACGGAGTTTTAAAAAATCCGGTAACATATGAGATTATGAAGCCTGAAGATATAGGTATTTCCAGAGATAATCTGGTCCTTGGAAAACATTCCGGACGGCATGCTGTTCAGAAAAGACTCAGGGAAATAGGTTTTGATCCTTCCATGGAGGATCTGGTCCGTCTTTTTGTGCAGTTTAAAGCGCTGGCAGACAAAAAGAAGGAGATTTTTGACGAGGATCTTATTTCCCTGGCTGCCGGCATAATGTTCAGAGATGAATCCAGGGTCAGATATACTGTGGAAAATGTTCAGATCTCTACAGGAATGTTCTCTCCTCCTGTGGCCATGGTTGCTGTCCGGGACAGTTTAAAGGGAACGGATGCTGTATTTGAAGCTGCTCTCGGCAAC
>JAZRYV010000134.1:0-2218 GCA_045600925.1 Spirochaetota bacterium | reverse complement strand
CACATGCTCCTGCTGAAACTCCGATCACATGATCAAATTCTATTCCCTGTTCCAGGAGATAATCCATTACACCTGCAGAAAAACATCCCCGCAGGCCGCCGCCTTCAAGTACAACGCATGAATTCTTCATTTTCCCACCGTTAAAGATCTATATCTTCCCTGAGTTTTTTTATAATAGCTTCCGGTCTGTACTTCCTGGATCTGGCCAGTGCGGATTTTTTTATCTTTTTCTGAATATTCTTTTCCAGCAGATATCCGGCAATGTCCTCTGCCATAACTTTTCTGTCTTCGGACAGAAAGCCGCACTTTCCGTGTGTCAGTATATCCCTTGGTCCCTTCATATTATAGGCTGCAACAGGACATCCGCAGCTCAGTGCTTCCACAACCACACATCCGAATGTGTCAAATCTGGAAGGCAGTATCAGAATGTCTGAAGCTGAGTAGAGTTCCGGCAGTTTTGAGTGATCAACCCAGCCAAGGAAAATTCCGTCCGGAATCAGTTCCTTCAGCTTCTTTTCATCAGGACCCATTCCAGCCAGCACCAGTTTAACATCAGGCAGTTTTTTACGTACCTCTCTGTAGATATAAGGGATGTCATAGATGCCCTTTTCCTCGCTTATCCTTCCTGCAAATAGAATGACAGGATCAGATGCTTTAATACCGAAAAGTTTTTCCCTGTCAGTCTTTACAGGCCTGAATTCACTGTCGGCCCAGTGGGCGGTCTGGAAAATCTTTCCCGGTGTAAAACCCATTCTTTCTCCTGTCAGCCATGCCTTCTGATCAGAATTCAGAACAAAGAGTGAATCAAAAATTCCGTAAATGTCAATAAGCCAGGCTTCCCATCTGGTGATCTTCTGGGGAGGAAATTTGAGCATGTCCTTGCCGAAGGCTTTCCAGTCCGTATGCATGTAAAAATACGCAGGCACACTGAATGTGTGTTTTATGACTGCCGCACAGATTCCCATAGGTCCTTCTGTGGAAGCCATTACCCTGTCATAGCCTCCCTGCTCAAAAGTCTTCAGCACGTCAAGAATGGATGGAATACGGAAGGGCTGCTGCTGGTAAAAGGGCAGTGTAAAGCCGGCAGAAGGCGGAAGAACAGTAAGATGCTTTCCTGATTTCATTTTACTGCTGCATATCATAATATCTATAGGAAGATCGTTTTTCCTGATTTCAGCCAGCATTGACTGCAGGAACATGGCTATGCCGTTGTTGTCCTCCAGTGTATCCGTTACCCATAGCATTCTTTTGTTTTTGGGACTTCTTGCTGCTGAATCTCTGAATGCAGAAATATATGCTGATGAAAGGGTTAAAAAAACTGCTGCAGGAAGGGCATTCCTTTTTATTAATTTCCGGAAACCCTCAGAGGAAAGAAGAGCTGATTCCTTTCCCTGCAGGTTTTTCTCTCCGTTTTTAAAATCGTCCATTGAAAGGATATTCCATTTTTCAGTTCCCGGCAGAGCAGCCAGACTTTCTGTTATTTCACCGGAAAGCATGCCGAGAAAACGTCTGTATATGCTTTCGATGTATTTTTCAGCCTGTTCCGGTGACGCTCCTTTTTTTATGCAGTCGTTTATGTCTGCCAGGTCGTCTCTGATCCCTCTGTAAGCCTCAGGAACCGGAATATGTCTGATGAAGGAACAGGCCCTGCCGGTGAGGCATTTTTTTATAAAACGGAGACAGGATTTTACTCCTGGTATTCTGTTGACATTTATGACTGATACGGCCAGACAGTAGTCATATATTTTTTTTATACGGTTTCCTTCCCGCAGAAGTATTTGTGCAAGCCCGGTGTCATCTGTATTAAGAAGCCTGTCCGTCTGAACTATAAGTTTATCAATAAGAATGGAGGACATGGAACCGGAATGTCCGAATGGTTCAAATGTCCCGTTTCTCAGGGCTTCAAGAACCAGTTCTGATGCAGCAGCTGTTTTAAGCCTTTCTTTCAGATTCTGTACATAAAATCGGGTGCCTGTTTTACCTGCAAACAGTTCTGATGATGTTCCGGAACAGCCGGCAGAATTTTTTCTGAATGGATTCCTGCAGTATTCTTCCGGATTAATGCCGTATTTCTTTGCCAGGGCTCTTATTCTGGCAGGCGTCATGGCTTTGACTGATTCCATAACTTCAATGTTCCTGTGAAAACCTGCAGAGCCTCTGACAGCCATGATGTTTTCAAAAATGAGAATCATTTTTTCAAAGATTTCCGGGAATGAGG
>JAZRYV010000133.1:0-10369 GCA_045600925.1 Spirochaetota bacterium | reverse complement strand
TGCATCTTCAAGAGCCTGAACACAGGGTGCCTTTGTTGCAGAAATAAGATCATCAGTCAGCTGTTCAAATCTTGCTCTGGACAGAGTTGAAACCAGATGTTTTGGACCGCTCTGATCTGCTGTCAGGAACGGGATGTTTATTTCTGTCTGCATCTTTCCGGAAAGCTCGATCTTTGCCTTTTCTGCTGCTTCCTTGAGACGCTGGAGAGCCATCTTGTCTCCGGAAACATCTATGCCTGTCTGTTTCCTGAATTCACTGATGAGCCATTCCATGATTCTCTGGTCAAAGTCATCACCGCCCAGATGAGTATTTCCGTTTGTCGATTTTACTTCAAAAACACCACCGGCCAGTTCAAGAATTGAAATATCAAATGTACCACCGCCCAGGTCATATACTGCAATTTTTTCATTTACATTTTCTTTGTCCAGACCGTAGGCAAGAGCTGCAGCTGTAGGTTCGTTTACGATTCTTTCAACTTCAAGACCTGCAATCTTTCCTGCATCCTTTGTTGCCTGTCTCTGGGCATCATTGAAATATGCAGGTACCGTAATAACAGCCTTTGTAACTGTTTCTCCAAGATAGTCCTCTGCTGTCTGTTTCATCTTCTGGAGGATTCTTGCAGAGATCTCCTGAGGAGAAAAAGTACCGGCCACAGTCTGTACAGCAACACCGCCTTTTCCGTCGTCCACAACTTTGTACGGAACCATCTTTCTTTCACTGTCAATAACATCACTTCCGCTGATGCCCATGAAACGTTTTATTGAACGGATTGTATTTTCCGGATTTGTGATAATCTGGTTTTTGGCAACCTGACCAACAAGACGTTCACCCTTGTCATTGAAGGCAACAATAGAAGGAGTTGTTCTCTGTCCTTCTGCATTTGCCATAACCACCGGTTCACCGCCTGACATGACGGCAACACAGGAATTGGTTGTTCCAAGATCTATTCCTATTATTTTGCTCATTTTTTTCTCCTTTGTTTTATATAGATATTTTCTTTTTTCTGCTTAAATCCGGTTATTTTTCCGGCTTTGTTACTCTTACTTTTGCACTTCTTACCACAATGTCGTTCATCTTGAATCCTTTCTGATGAACATATGTGACTTTTTCCGTTTCCACATCCGGATCGGAACTGATCTCCACTGCCTCATGAAAGGCCGGATTAAAATCCTCATCCAGGGCAGGAATTTCTTCCACGCCAAACTTTTCCAGAACTGATTCCAGCTGCTTTGCCGTCATGGAAACTCCCTTTACGAAGGAATCATGAGCTTCCTTTGCCGCCTGATCATCTATGATTACGGATGAAGCTGCATCCACTGCCCGGAGCAGATCATCGTTCACACGGATTATTTCAAGAGCCATGTCCCGTATAATATTTCTGCGGCTGTCATCCTGCTGTCTGATCATACGCTTCTTGTAGTTTTCAAAATCAGCCTGCCTGCGTAGCATTGTATCTTTTAAAGATGCAAGTTCTGCATTCAGCTTTCCCAGTTCCTCCTGAAGCTTTGCAGCCTCTTCGTTCACCGTGGATTCCTTTTCCTGTGCAGATTCCTGTCCGGATTCTGCAGAATCTGATACATTTTCCGCAGATGTTTCTTCTGCTCCGTTTTCATACTGCATTTCTGTATCCTGAGGATCTTCTGCTTCTGAATGATGTCTGTTTTTCATTTTATCTCCTGAGAAAAGATTCGGTCTTTTCAGATTTTGCTTTATATTACTTTGACATTTTTGTCAGCAGTTCGGAAACAACTCTTCCTGTATAGTCCACAAGCGGAACAACCTTTTCATAATCCATTCTTGTTGGTCCCAGAATGCCTACAGCTCCCACCCTGCGGTTGCCTATTTTATAGGCAGCAGTTACAATGCTGCATCCGTGTACATTTTCATTTCCGATTTCACTGCCGATTATGGTTCTGATTCCTTCTGCAGGCATGGACCTTTCAACAATGCACCGGAGAATGCTCTTTTCTTCCATAATACCCAGTAGACTGTTAAGGTGTTTTTCTTCTGACATCTCATGAAGCTTAAGAAGATTTTCCAGACCATCCACCTGAAGTCTGGAAGCATTTTCTCCTGAATTAAGACTCAGTTCCACTATATCCAGAGCCATCTCCCTCCATGAATTGGATGCGTTTTTACGAAGCTGTCCTATAACTCTTTCCTTTATGTCCTGAACCGAATATCCGCACAGTTCACTGTTAAGATATCTGGAATATTCATATATTGATTCATGGGTCAGGGAAGAAGATATTCTCACTTTCCTTGTAAAAACCATTCCTGTTCTGGCCACAATTATTACCAGAACCTCGTTTGCATCCAGAGGAATAAGTTCTATTCGTTTTACAACAGTAAAGTACGGAGACGGAGTAAGCATAAATCCTGCATATCTGGAAGCCTGTGAAAGATTCCTTGTAATGGAACTGAACAGTTTGTCGAACTGAACTTCCCTTTCAAGAACATCCTCATTTACTTCCACGCTGCCGGTAAATGATCTGTACTTTTCCAGCAGAGAATCAACATAGTACCTGTATCCAAGATCTGTAGGAACCCTTCCTGAAGAAGTATGAGGCTGATGAACATACCCCATATTCTCCAGATCAGCCATAATGTTTCTCATAGTTGCAGGAGAAATGGAAAAACTGTATTTCTGCACAAAAGATCTGGAACCGACAGGCTTTCCGGTACTGATATAATCATAAACCAGTGCTCTGAGAACAGACTGTTCTCTTTCATTTAAAAGTCTGTTTTTTAAACCGTCAGAGCTCATTTTGTACCCCCCCCTGCTTATTAGCACTCATTATTGTTGAGTGCTAATAAATTAGATATAGCAAAATTATTTTGTTACAAAGTGTCAAGATTTTTTTTATTTTTTTTAGACAGCTGCAGTTAATTAATTATCCGGAAAATCATGCCTCAGAGTTTTATAAACAGCAAAGGCAGAGCCCATAATTCATGCAGCACTGCCTTTGTCAATATCATGCAGATTTTAGATTAAACAATCACTTTCCGAAGGATAATTTTCTGCGCTTTGTTTTAACTGCAGTTTTTGAAACCTTTTCATCTTCTTCATTGAGAACTTCCGAATTAGCCTCAATAAGTTTTTTAAGACGGGCAACTTCTCCGGAATGCCCGAAAAGTGCATGTATCTTTTTCTCTGCTTCAAGGAATTCAATGATGCGTTTAATGTCCTCTTTGACCCGGCCGCCAAGTTCATATTTTGTACGGAATTCTCTTGCAGCATCCTCAAGATTGGTAATGCACAGGGACATCAGTGCACGCCGTTCTCTGTAAAAAGGTGTTCTCGGATCTCTCAGCCTTGCAATATCGGAAAAGCTGGTAATGTTTTTGGTAATAATGGCAAGTCTTCCCTGAAAATCAACCATCAGCCACCTCCATTTTGAACCGCCGCTTTTGACTTTTCCGTCAGAATCAGTCTCGCCAATGCCTCCGACTTTCAGCTTGATTTCATCCAGCAGTGAATAGAGCTGCTGAATCAAAGAGAGAATCTGTGCAGGAGTGAACCTGTCTATATGTGCCAGATACTCATCATTGGCCAGAAGAGTCCGGTCCACATCATTTCCCACTGTTTCCTCCAGAGTCTGAATAATAAGTGAAAAAGTCTTTCTTGCAGAAGTCTGGGCAGTGTCTGATTTAATCTTCAGCAGCTCAAGACACAGATCATTCTGTTTAAGATTCAGCCTTATAAGAGCCATGTAATTGACCACAAGCTCAATGTTATAGTAGCCTTTCAGATTCGGATTCTTAAGCTTTTTGCTGATGAGTTCCTTTGTTCTCTGCTGAATAGCATTGATTTCAGGCTTAAGATTTTCAACCTCTTCCTTGTAAACGGATTTATTGACCTTGTCTATTGCCATGTTTTTCCCGCCTGTTACCTGAGAATATGCTGTCCTGTCTTTGTAATTTTAAACTCTGACACATCTATATTTTCGGCATTCAAAAGCTGAAGCATTATTGAATCCATTCTCATGCTTCCCTCCTGGCCTGCCTTAAGCGTAAAACAGAGTGTTTCGTCCTGTTTTAGGGAATAAGAAAGAACTGCTTCATCAAAAGGGATTTCCTTTTCACATTTCTTTCCTTTTTTTATAAAAGAAGGTTTCATTAATAGATTTTCAGCAGCCTTTGCCATGAGTTCAGGAGAGCCTGTAACCTCATAGGATACTGCGTTTATATCCTGAAGCCTCATTTCCGGATCAGGAGTTTCCGCAGACAGAACTCTGATTCCGGCCGGCATAAATGCTGTCAGCTTTTCAGGAAGAACTGCAAAATCCGTTTCCCTGTAAAGATCCGCATCAACAGTTTCCTGCAGACTCTGAACTCCAACAGAAAGTGCAGGCCCCATGGTAAGCCGTTCCCTTTTATTGAATCCCTGAGTAAAAGAAACAGGGACTCCGGCCCGGCGGAGAGCCCTTTTTATGATTTCGCCGAAATCTATGTGAGGAATATAGGCTGCTGTGCCTGTTCTGGACAGTGTCAGACGGACTTTCCCTGTCACCGCATATTTTTCTTTAAAACGCTCCATTGCCCTGTCAAAGGCAGCTGTGTCCGGGACAGGCACAGGAATGCTGTCCGGCTGAACAGCAGGACAGCATGTCCGGCGGACCATAGCCGCCAGCAGCTTTTCACGGCCGGTGGAGATTACTGACCATGGAAGAATTTCATCTTCACTGCGTTCTGCAAGATATTCCGGCCACCATGGGAGTATGGAATTCAGGCACTCCTGCCATATATCGTACCGGAAATGTTCTGTCCAGGAATCGAATCTGCAGCCTTTCCGGTATGCAGCAAGAATAACTTCTCCAAGTCTGGCATCCCCTCTGGAGAATACTCCTTCAAGAACAGAGGCCCTTATGTTGTGGCTTTTGATTTTAACGCACCTGGGAGCAGACTGTTTTATACGGACTGTCTGTTCCAGAAAATAGTCTGAATCCTTCTGTACTGCTCTCTGGAAAGGAGTATGAACTTTTGGAATAAAAGGTGAAAGCGTAACATGAATTTCTTTTCTTCTGTTTGGAAGACTGTTTATTTTTTTCAGCAGCTCAATGACAGCAGAAGCCTCATCAGTCTGATCACAGCCCGGAAGTCCAAGCATAAAATAAAGTTTTACCAGATTCCAGCCGTTTTCAAACACATGCTCCAGAATCTGAAGAAGTTCCTCCTCTCTGACCCTTTTATGTGCCAGAGCCCTTATTTCCGGAGAGCCTGATTCAACTGCAAAAGTAAGGGAGGACCTGCGGACATCTGAGATGCATTTTATGACAGGAAGCGTATTTTTGTCCACCTTCAGTGAAGGAAGAGAAACTGAAACACCATGTTCTGTAAGTTCAGGAAGGATTTCGTTCAGAAGAGGAACAAGATGTCTGTAATCTCCTACTGAAAGTGATGACAGTGTCAGTTCATTATATCCAGTACTGGCCAGAAGTTCCCGTATCTTTGCCGCCACGGCTGTGTGATCATATGCCCTGTAAGGAAGATCATAGTAACCGGCATGGCAGAACTTGCAGAGATTAAAACATCCCCGGCTGATTTCCATTACTGCTCTGTCCTGAGAGGTGCGGATGCTTGGCACTACAGGCCTTACCGGATCTGACGGCTCTGTTCCCTGCCAGGACTGCTTTCTGACCACAGGACCTGTTACAGACAGAACCTGTCTGCCCCTGTATTCAAAGGAATAGTTGCGCGGAAGAAGAACTCCATCCGCCTTTTCTGTTTCCATAATCAGCTGATTTCTGGAAAGACCTCTTTTCTTTCCTTCCGCAAGAATTTTAAGAACCTGAGGGAAACCATCCTCTCCGTCGCCGGCAAAGAAAACATCCACAAAATCAGCCATTGGAAAGGGATTTGATGCACAGCTTCCTCCTGCCATGATTATGGGATCCGTTTCACTCCTGTCCCGGCTGAGCAGAGGAATTTTTCCTGAATCCAGAACCATCAGCACATTGGAAAAAAGAAGCTCATGGGAAAGGTTGAATCCAAGCAGATCCAGTTTATTCAGCGGAGTGTGTGTTTCAAGGGTAAACAGAGCAGCATCTTCTTTTTTGAGGAGATCGAACATATCAGTTCCTGGAGCAAAAACCCTTTCACAGGCTGCATCTTCCAGCTCATTGGCTCTGGAATAAAGAATCTGAATGCCATTGTTTGCCATGCCTATTTCGTACAGGTCCGGATAGCATACTGCAGCACGTACAATAACCTTTTCCTTTACGATGGAATTGCATTCGCCGCCTGTATATGAGGCAGGTTTCTGTACGAGAATCAGTTTATCAATTATGGTGTTTTCCATGGTTATCCGTGCATTATTTTATAAAAAGTTTCAGCCATTCTGCAGTAGTCATCAATTCCGAGCTCTTCTCCCCGGACTGTTCCGGATACTGAGGCCGCTTCAAGTGCCTGACTGACCGTATGCCTGTCCAGCTTCATATGGGGTGAATCTGCAAGAGCTTTGGACAGCGTCTTTCTTCTTCCCCAGAAGGCTGATTTCACAAGAACATGAAACAGAAGCGTTTCCTCTGGGGTAAGCACCGGTGCCTTTCGCTTAAGTTTTATGAAGGATGAGCTTACATCCGGTCGTGGGAAAAAGGATTCTCCAGGAACGGTGATGGAATCAGTACATGTATAATAATATCCGAGAGTAACAGTAAAGGCACCGTAGGAAGCAGTTCCAGGAGTCCCGTTTATTCTTTCTGCCATTTCCTTCTGGAGCATGACATACAGATCCGCATCCGGTACAGCAGATGATGCTTTAAAAAGGATTTCACTTGCACAGTAATAAGGAAGATTTGACACAACCTTAGTAAAAGTGTCATCTGTTCTGTATTTTAAAAAATCCATGTGCACTATGGACACTCCTGCAGAATCGGAAAATCTGTCTGACAGATATCTGTAAAGACCGGAATCAAGCTCAACTGCTGTAAGGCGTCCTGCCCTTTCGCTTAAAGGAACAGTGAGAGCACCCATGCCTGGACCAATTTCCA
This sequence comes from Spirochaetota bacterium, assembly GCA_045600925.1. Classification (GTDB taxonomy): domain Bacteria; phylum Spirochaetota; class UBA4802; order UBA4802; family UBA5550; genus JAZRYV01. The sequence goes on along the minus strand of JAZRYV010000133.1, from coordinate 3,376 downwards.
GAACTGAATCAGATTTTTTCGGTGCAATAAGCGACAGAATTTTTTCAGTCAGACCTTCATCAACCAGAAAATTCTGTCCCAGCCTTTTATTCGGGGACAGACCGTATTCAAGTGCAATGGCTGAAACTTCTTTCTTCTTCACTCGGAGATCTTCTCCGAAACAAGTTTCTTTATGAAGGCAGGAACAGTTTCATTAAGATCCCCTGCCACGCAGTAGTCTGCTGTTTCAAAAAAGGGGGCGGCCGGATCACTGTTGAAGGCCACAACTGTTCGGGCTCTGTTCATTCCTGCAGTATGCTGCTGAGCACCGCATATTCCCAGTGCAAAATAAATTTCCGGCTCCACTGTTTTTCCTGAAAGACCTACCTGTCTGGAAGGAGGAATCCAGCCTGCATCAACGGCCGCCCTGGTTCCTGCGTATTCCCCTCCGAGGATACGGGCAAGAGCAGCAGCTGAAGACTTAAAATTTTCCTTTGAACCACAGCCTCTTCCTCCTGAAACTATGATTTCTGCCACGGAAAGATCTGCAGCCTCAGGGTCTGCACTGTGGAATATCACTCCGGCCTTTTCATAAAGTGCTTTCCGGTTCTCCGGGCAGCAGGGAAGTATTTTTTCAATGAGAATATCCTTTAAAGCTCTGTAAAGGACGTCTGCCGTCTCTTCTGCTGTGCCTTTTATGAGAATTCTTTTTCTTATAATTTCACGATCTTCAGAGACAGAGGGCTGCACAGCAGAGACAGGTTCAGCAGATAATATTTCCTTTTTCCCTGCATCTTCAAGTCCCTGAACATCAGCATATCTTTTTGGAAATGAACCGGCCTCAGTGCAGTGGATTTCGGCTGACGGCAGGGCTTTTTTCAGATGAAGAGCAAGTTGATTCCCGCTGCCTGCAAAAATCACATCCGGCTGAAGATCAAGTGCAGCCTGAATGAATACAGGAACTGTTTCAGGACCGGAACATATTTCAGGCAGATTTATTCGTACTGCAGAATCTGCCCCCGCCCCCAGTGCCATCCGCAGAATTTTTATGCATGAAGAAGGACCTGCAGCCACAGCAGTAATACGGTTTCTGTCCGGATCCTGATCCTTAAGATTCATGGCTGCAGCAAGGGCAGCCTCATCTGCATCCGGCAGAAAAAGAGCAGCCTGTTCAGGATGCAAAAAAGCCTTTTTTCTGCCGGGAACCGGTTCCGGCTGAAGAAAAAGGACTATGTTCATCTGGAAAGCAGCTGATTTACTGCAGAGACAAGGTCATCAGCCTTAACCTTCAACATTTCACCGGTCTTCCTGACTTTTATTTCAATATCACCGTCCTGGAAGAAATTCTTTCCGACAGTTACACGGACAGGCATTCCAAGCAGATCTGCATCTGCAAACTTGAATCCAGGACTGGCTTTTCTGTCATCATAAAGCACTTCAAAACCTTTTTCCTGAAGCATATTATAGATATTTTCAACAGAAGCTGCTTCTTCAGGAGTTTTAGACAGTCCTGTCAGATGAATCTGAAAAGGTGCCAGATTTACAGGCCATACTATTCCTCTGTCATCATGATGCTGTTCCACCACTGCAGCGAAAGTTCTGGTAACGCCTATGCCGTAGCATCCCATGATGGGAACAAGAGAAGCTCCGGATTCATCCAGAACAGAAACATTCATGGATTTTGTATATTTATATCCAAGTTTGAATATATGTCCCACTTCTATTCCCTTCTTCACATACATGGGGGATCCGCATACAGGGCACAGATCTCCGGAAACAGCTGAGGTGATATCGGCCTCGGCTGTAATCTTAAAGTCTCGTCCGGGGTTTACTCCTGCGAAGTGGGTATCCTTTTTGTTTGCGCCGGTTACTGCATTTACAGTATCCTTTACTGAAAGGTCGAAAACTGCAGGAACAGAAGGCCCGTTTACAGGTCCTGCAAAACCCACAGGAGCTCCGGTAACCTTTATCACTGTGGCTTCATCGGCCAGTTCCAGTTCCCTGCATCCAAGAAAATTTTTAAGCTTGAGTTCATTAATTTCCCTGCTTCCGGGAACCACTGCCATTACAGGTTTTCCGTCTGCAGAATATATAATGGTCTTGAGGAATTTATCAGGATCGCATTTAAAGAAAGCTGCCAGATCATCTATTGTCTTTACATCCGGAGTTGACACTTCCCTCAGTTCCTCCGGATCTTCTTTTACTGCAGGTTTTCTTCCGTAGGCTGCCTTTTCCTGATTTGCACTGTATCCGCACCCGCAGATGAGAAGAGTTTCCTCTCCCACTTCAGAAGGCACCATAAATTCCTCGGAACCGCTTCCTCCCATGTTTCCTGAATCAGCCTGTACCGGAATTGTTTCCAGGCCACACCGGCTGAAAATCTTTCTGTAGGTTTTTCTCATGGTCTGATAGGACTCTTCCAGTCCTTTGTCATCTGCATCAAAGGAATAGGCATCTTTCATAATGAATTCCTTGCTGCGTATAACGCCGAAACGCGGACGGATTTCATCTCTGAACTTTGTGTTTATCTGATAGACCATTTTAGGCAGATCCCTGTAGGAGGAAATAAGTGAATTTACAACGGAAGTAAATGCTTCCTCATGAGTCGGGGCAAGTACATAGTCTGCTCCGTTTCTGTCTGTTATACGGATCATTTCAGGTCCCATGGCATCCCATCTGCCGGACATTTTCCAGAGATCCCCGTTTGTCAGCTCCGGCATAAGGAATTCCAGAGCTCCGGATTCATCCATCTCCTCTCTCATTATTCCTATGATTTTATGAAGGACCTTCCATCCCATTGGAAGATAGACATAGGTTCCTGCAGATTCCTTCCGGACAAGACCGGCTCTTACCATAAGTTTATGGCTGGAAACCACTGCATCTGAAGGATCTTCCTTCATTGTAGGTGCAATATATTTTGAAAGCTTCATTGACAACTCCCTGTTTAAATTTCCTGTTTCAGGACAAAACTGCCTGAATTCTTCATCAATAACAATTTACCGGTCAGTGTGTCAAATATTTATTTTCATTCATCACGACCTGGCTTTCCACTCTTATTCCGGCATAAAAAATGAATTGACTGCAGACCCGCATATGATTAATCAGGTTCACATGCGGGTGTAATTCAGTGGCAGAATGTCAGCTTCCCAAGCTGAACGTCGCCGGTTCAACTCCGGTCACCCGCTCATGTTTTTTAACAGTGTTTCTGTTTCTTTCAGATACAGTCCTTTAAACTTTCGATATTTATCAAAAGAAACTCTCAGTTTTTTCTTCTAAACATGGCTTTATATCCCGGACTGTTACAGTGCTTCTATTTCTTTCACAGACAGTCCTGTAAATTTTGATATTTTATCAAAAGACAGTCCGTCTGTTTTCATAGCTTTTGCAGTCTCTGTTT
>JAZRYV010000132.1:0-2039 GCA_045600925.1 Spirochaetota bacterium | reverse complement strand
CAGGAGCTTCCGGCTTTTCGTCTTCGTTTACTTCAGGAGCAACAGGAGCCTCAGGAGCTTCAGGAAGTTCAGGCTTTTCAGCTTCGTCTTCGTCAACTTCAGGAGCAGCAGGAGGAACAGGAGCTTCCGGCTTTTCGTCTTCGTTTACTTCAGGAGCAACAGGAGCTTCCGGAGCTTCAGGTTTTTCTGTTTCTTCTTTTTCAGGCTTAGCCGGTTTTTCCGGTTTAGCCGGCTTTTCTTCGTCTTCTTTAAGTGTGAATTCCGGATCAATTTCTTCGTCAGCAGTGTTGTCTGCTGAAACTGTTGTATCTTCTGTAACTGAGGTGATTGTATCAGCGTTATCGATTGCATTTGCAGAAGCAAATCCAGTTGCTGATGCAGCGAGTGAGAGTGCAGAGATGCCTGCGATGATTTTTTTAAAATTCATAATTACTCTGTCCTGTTTAGGTCCAGGACGAACCTCCTTTCAGATTTAAAATAATGATATGCAGTTAAAATGTGATATGATATGTATTAATAAGCTTTACTAATGTTTGCATCAATTAGATGCATCAGGATGTTTAAAGGTTCCCGGGGAAAATAATTTTTTAAATTTAATTATACAGGAACTTTAATTTCCTTTTGTACTGATTAGATGCATGAGATTCACGATCGGTTCCCGGAAAATAAATTTTTTTTATTTTATTTTCCGGGAAGACTTTTCTGTGTTCCCTTTGTACTGATTAGATGCATAAGTTATCTGAAAGGTTCCCGGAATTAAAAAAATTTTTGAAATTATCTGAAAAAAATAATGGCAGGATATTTATCCTGCCATATTTTATGGTTTTATGTTGTTCTTTGACGGATTTTCAGGAACCGGATGTTCCGGAATTTTATCCGGCTTATCCGGTATGTTTGCATGTTCCGGAATTTCAGGCTTTTCCGGAGGATGAGGTTTTTCTGTTTCCTCCTTAACAGGCTTTTCATGCTGATGTTCCTCCTGGGTTTGAGGATGTTCATCTTTCGGTGGTTCGGGAGGAGCAGGGATTTCTGAAATAACAGGATCCTGAGGAGGAATAACTGCCGCTGGAGGAGCTTCAGTGCTGTCTTCCGGATGAGCAGGCATTTCAGAAGCAGGATCATGGTTTTCATATCCCGAATCGATGATTTCCGGAAGAGGTGCTTCAGGCAAAGCCTGAAAAGCGGACTCTGTTATCTGTGTTTCATAATGTGATGTATCTGAAGTGTCTGATGATCCGGTTGTTACCGCCGGAACGGTAGTCACTGTTTCCGAAACAGGTGATGAAGGTACCGGGGAACTGCTGTTATTCGTATTTTTTCTGATCCTGCCGTACATTGCTGCACTGCCTGCAAAGATCGCAAATGCAGCTGCGGCGGAGACGGTCATTTTTATTGTATTTGATGATGAGCTGTGTTTTATAACGGCAGCCTGTTCTGGGCTGTTTTCTTTTTCAGCCGGTTCTTCAGGAAGACTGTCGAGTGTATTCATAAGTTTATTCATAAAACTGTCAGGAATAAGTTCGTTCCTGTTTTCAGCACTTTTTCTGAGCTGTCTGTCTGTATATCTTTCAGTCATACTGTCTGCTTCCTTTCATGTTTTTTCAAGTATTTCCTTTAGCATTTTCCGCCCTCGGCTGAGTCTGGATTTTACTGTTCCTGTTGCTATATTCAGGTTTCCTGCTATCTCATTTATTGACATATCATTATAATAGAACATTATCAGTACCGTTCTGAATTCATCTTCGAGAGAATTTACAAGCTCCCATGTATCATCATGGTGTTCACTGTAAGACGGTTCGACTGTAATGTCTTCAAGAGAATCCGTATTTTTGTTTTTTCTGCATATCATATATGCTTCGTTTATTACTATTCTGGTTATCCAGGTCTTGAAATATTTAATTTCCCTTAGCTGTGAGAAGTTTTCATATGCCTTCAGAACAGCATTGCAGACTGCATCTTCAGCATCCGTATCATTACGGAGTATTGATTTTGCCGTAAAGAACAGGGATTCATTGTATTTCATGACAAGCTGGCTGAAC
>JAZRYV010000131.1:0-10869 GCA_045600925.1 Spirochaetota bacterium | reverse complement strand
CGGAATGTTTTTTTCAAACACCGCAGGAAATAATATATTGAGGATGTTATGACAAGAAAACAAATTAGAAAGGCTGTTTTTATAGTATTTTTAATCCTTCTTTCTGTTATGCTTATTATGCCCACTGTCGGCAGGAAGGATATGGAAGTAAAGTTTCTTAATTCTGCGTCATCAGAACAGATTGATGCTGTAAAAAACAGATTTAATGCAGACGGCTTTACTGTATCAGAAGGCGATTCTGAAAATATCCTGCTCATTTCCGGAAGAGGCATCAATGATGCTGTAAAAAACGAGATCAGGATTTTTGAAGGTGTTGATGATGCCCGTATTCTCAAAACCTGGGTTGAAGACAAACTGATGGCAAAGAAAATCAATCTTGGACTTGACCTTCAGGGCGGAATGCATCTGATTCTTCAGGCAAACTACGGCAAGGTAATCCAGAAGTATTCAGATGATATTGCATCACTGGACAGACGTCTTAATGATCCGGAAGGAAAACTTTCCGATGATGAAAAAAAACAGCTGACTGAATACAGAAAATATATTACAGATAATGTTCTTGAGGAATCCGGGAATGAAACCGGGATCTATTCTATCAGGGAACAGTATAAAAATGAAATGACCCAGCAGGCTCTTGAACTCCTCAGGAACCGTGTTGATAAATTCGGTGTTGCAGAACCTTCCATACGTCCCAGCGGAAAAGAAGCCATTGAAATACAGCTTCCAGGCATCAAGGATATCAACAGTGTAAAGAATGCCCTTGGTTCTACCGGAAGTCTTGAATACAGACTTGTTGATGACAGCTGGTCAGAAAAGGCAGGAGCAAAATTTCAGGAAAAACAGGCAGCCGGCTTCCCTGCTGACTGGAATCAGAATATAAAATTTCTGAATGACCTTGCGGCAGAGATTTCAGCAGAGATACATCTCCCTGAAGGCTTTCAGATTATGTTTGTTTATGAGAGAATCAAGGATTCAAAAAAAATTGCAGCCCAGTATCCTCTGGCTCTTGAAAAGGTTCCTGCTGTTGTAGGTACTGATATTTCCGAAGCTTCTGTAAACAGGGATGAGTACGGACAGATTGTTGTATCTTTCAGAACAACAGCAGAAGGTGCTGCAAAATTTGCAGATGCAACCAAAAAGGAAAACAGAGGCAGAAGGCTTGCCATTGTTCTTGATGATAAAATCAGGAATGCACCTCGAGTAAACGAACAGATTTCTACTGGAAGCGGTCAGATTACAGGCGGCTTTACACATGAAGAAGCAACAACTCTTGCTCGTATTATAAAGGAAGGAGCTCTTCCTGTTGATCTTCAGATCATTGAGGAAAGAGTGGTCGGTCCTTCTCTGGGACAGGATTCAATTAACGACGGTGTTAATGCCGCCATTATTGGTCTTATTCTTGTAATGGTGTTTATGATCATATACTACAAGGCGGCAGGTATCATTGCTGATTTTGCACTTGTCCTGAACATGGTCTTCATGCTGGCTGTGCTTTCTCTTCTTGGATTTACACTTACACTTCCTGGTATTGCAGGTTTTGTTCTTACTGTAGGTATGGCTGTTGATGCCAATGTTATCATTTATGAACGAATCAAGGAAGAGCTTGCACTTGGCAAGTCTGTGAGACTGTCCATTACCACCGGTTATGAAAAGGCTTTCTGGACAATCTTTGACGCCAACCTTACAACTCTGATTGCTGCCTTTATTCTGTTTCAGTTCGGTACTGCTCAGATTAAAGGTTTTGCCGTTACTCTGTTCATAGGTGTTCTGTCAAGTATGTTTACGGCCCTGTACATTACACGTTTTGTTTATGAGATCATTTCTCTTAATAAAAAGTTAAAGAAACTTTCCATATAACAAAACAGAAGGAGATTTATTTTGAAAAGAATATTAAATTTTCTAAAATTCAGATATATAGCTTTCGGTTTATCTGCTTTTCTTATTGTTCTGTTTTCAGCCGGAACAGTAATGAAAGGCGGAATGAATATGGGAATAGACTTTGTGGGAGGTGTTAAGCTTATCGCTCATTTTCCTGTGGAGGTTTCAGAAAACGATATAAGAAATTCCTTTGAAGATTTTGAGTTCTCTCCTTCAATTCAGCAGATAGGGGAGAAATCGGAACATGAATTTATCATTTCCACAAAGCTTTCTGGTGAAGAAACATCCCATTCACTGCAGGAAGTAAAAAAGATTCTTCAGGATAAATATCCGGAAATATCTTTTCTCAGTGAAGAGAATGTTGGCCCTGCTATCGGCGATCTGCTCAAAGAATCAGCTCTCAAGCTGTTTCTTGTAGCGATGCTGATGATGACCATCTATCTGACTTTCAGATTTGAACTTAAATATGGTATTGCTGCTATGATCGCACTGCTGCATGATGTTCTGCTTTGTTTTCTGCTGGTCGGTTTTACAGGAATGGAAATGAATATTCCTGTTGTTGCTGCAATACTTACTGTTTTCGGCTATTCAATCAACGATACAATTGTTGTTTTTGACCGTATCCGTGAAAACACCAAAGGGCAGACAAACCTGAATTTTATTGAAATCATCAATAAATCCATTACTCAGTCCATTTCAAGAACATTGATTACATCATTAACAACTATGTTTGCTGTTGCAGCACTGTTTGTAATGGGTGGAAAAGTCCTTCATGATTTTGCCGCAGTTCTTCTGTTCGGAATAATCATAGGAACATATTCTACAATGTATCTTGCTTCTCCTTTCCTGCTTATACTGGAGAAGATAAAGAACAGAAAAAAGGCAGCTTGATAAAGAAGCTGATATCCCTGTGCCTGACTGCAGTCCTTCTGCTGTCGGGTACAGATTTTGTTTTTGCTGATGATTTCCCTGATGAGTTTTCTGCAGGGAACATCCTCAGTTTTACAAAATTCTGTGCAGAACAGGAAGATTTCTGCAGAGCCTGTTCAGAACTGGACAGACTGAAGTTATACCATCCTTCATTCCTTCTTCCTGAATCTTATCTAATTTCAAAGGCATATTTTTTATACAGAGGAAGGCAGTTCGAATCTGTACTGGAAATGAAAGAACAGATATGTGTAGTGCCATCTCTTTCTGTCTTTGTATCGGACAGTTTCCTCATGAAAAGAAACTATCAGGAGATTCCGGGTATTCTGGATCCTTTTCTTAATGATAAAGATGAAAGTGTTTTCCTGCCTGCTGCAAAAAGGAGGATCCTTGCTGCAGCACTTCTTGAAGATGAATCCGGTCTTGCAAAGCTGGAAAAACTGTATGCTGCAGATTATTCTGCCTGCAGAAAACTGTCATCTGATGGAAAAGATATGCTTTCAAAGCTTAAATCTCCGGCTGCCGGAGCATTTCTTGGCATTATACCGGGAGCAGGATATGCCTATGCTGACAATATTCCAACTGGTCTTGCCGCTCTTTCAGTGACAGTTATATGCGGACTCCTTTCCTTTGCTGCATACCGTTCCGGAAGCAGAAAATCTTCTGCTTTTCTGGCTGCAGCAGGAATATGTTTCTACGGAGGAAATATAGTCGGAGGATACCTGGAAACAAAGAAATACAACAGATCTTTAAAAAATAAACTTATTGATAATTCTTTATCTGTTCTTAAAACTGACAGAGAAGAATTATTTAATAATAAAGGCATCGGAAAAAATGACAGCTGATGATTTTATGAACAGAGTTTTCCATACTGCATGGGAGCGGACCGGTCTTACATCACCTAATCCTGCGGTGGGAGCTGTTATTGTTAAGGATGGAAAAATTATTTCAGAAGGGGGAACCGGTCCTTATGGACAGGCTCATGCTGAATCATCTGCAATACATAAGGCACATGAAAAGGGGCTGGACCTGCATGGTGCGGAAATATATGTTTCACTTGAGCCCTGCAGCCATTACGGTAAAACTCCTCCATGTGCAAAAGGAATTATAGACGCAGGTATTTCCAGAGTCTATATTCCGTTACTTGATCCAAATCCTGTGGTTGCCGGCCGTGGTGCAGACATGCTTCGGAAGGCAGGAGTGGATGTTGTTATGCTCACTGAATATTCCGGACAGGCAGAGGATATCATCAGGCAGTTTAAAAAATATATTCTTGATAAAAAGACATATATCATAAGCAAAAGTGCCATGACTCTGGACGGCAGAACAGCCAGTTCCACAGGAGATTCAAAATGGATTTCGGGACCAGAGTCAAGATATCTTGTCCACAGACTCCGTTCGAAGGCTGATGCTGTTATTGTCGGCCGTAATACTGTTATGGCTGACAACCCGTCCCTTACTGTAAGATATGGTGATTTTGAAGAAATAAAAGACACTCTGCATAAAACGCCTTTCCTTGGCAGACATGGGGTAATGCTGGAGAGGCTTCTTAGTTTTCCGGAACCTGTCGCCAGGAATCCTCTGCGGATCAGTGCAGGCATTGACGGCGGCTTTTCGCCGGACATGAATTTTTTTTCAGACGAAAACTATCTGGTAATTGACACTGAACAGAGATTCAATGAAGTCAGAAGTCAGTTTCCTGAAAAGAAATTTTTCTTCGATTCCATGAATATGGCTTTTATAAATGGTGGAAGCAGAAAAGAGCGTGTGGAACAGATCATGGAGATTCTTTACAGCCGTGGAATCATGATGGCTCTCCTTGAAGGAGGGGCAGGCCTGACAGGTGCTTTTTTTGATTCAGACAGCATTGATCAGTTCCTTTATTTTATTGCACCGAAGATTGCAGGGGCAGGGATACCTGTCATGAGAGGAAAAGATTCAGCTTCTATGGCTGATGCTTTAAAACTGAAGGATCTGAGCTGGTCTGTAACTGGCAGTGATCTGATTATCAGCGGCTATAAAAAAGGACTGCAGAGTGAGTAAAATGTTTACAGGTTTAATTGAAGAAACAGGTTCAGTAAAAAATATCCGTCCGGCTGGAAACGGTTTTCAGCTGGAAATAAGGGCAAATAAGGTTCTTGAAAATACAAGGATCGGTGATTCGATTTCAGTCAATGGTGCCTGCCAGACAGTAACGGATCTTACAGATGATTCTTTTACTGTCTTTGTTTCCAGGATAACCGCAGAGGTGACCACTCTTGGATCTTTTGTTCCTGGCAGAAGGGTTAATCTGGAGAGAGCAATGACGCCTTCTTCAAGGTTCGGAGGTCACATCGTACAGGGACATGTAGACGGAAAGGCCACAGTTGTTTCTCTCACTGAAGATTCCGGCGGGATGGAAGTCAGGATTGAAGCATCTCCTGAAAACATGAAGTATATAGCAGAAAAGGGCTCCATAACAACTGACGGCATTTCTCTGACTGTTGTAAGGCTGTGGGAAAAAGGTTTTGTGCTGTATCTGATTCCTGAAACTCTGAAAAAAACCATTATTCCGGAGTGGAAAAAAGGGACAGTAATTAATATAGAAACGGATATTGTAGCAAAGTATGTAGAGAAAATGCTCTCTGCAAAAAAAGCTGATGAGTCTGCAAAAAATGAAAGCAGTCTTAAAATTGCCCTGGCAAAGGGCGGGTATTTTTAGATTTTTTCTGTCAGTTTAAAGTCCGGAATTATTATTTCAGATTGAAAATTTTTTTAAGATTTATCTTTTCCGGAGGGACAGGCAGTGTTATAAGTTTACGGTTGTGTGAAGCAGAATAATATATGGAATGGATTACTTCCAGATCCCTGTATCCGTCTGTTCCTGTTGAAACACAGGATTCTTTTCCTGTTTTAAGTATTTTTTTCAGTTCTTTATAAAGTTCGATGAAGGCACTGTTTTTTTTGTAAGAAGGGAACGGCACTTCTTCCAGATCCCGGAAGTTTGTATAAAGTCTGGATTTTCTGCTCATCCATAGATTTTCATACCCGTTGCCGATTCTTATTTTTCCCTCAGTTCCAAAAATCTCAGTTTCAAAGACAAAATGTCTGTGTCCGCCTCCGGCTTCAAGAAATATGTCACTGCACAGATCAGAACTCATCCATGCTGCCGCTCTGTCTTCGTAGCCTGAATTTCTGGTGCCGTATCTGTAAAAGGCTCCCTGCAGGGAATTAATTTCTCCTGTAAAGAAACGTATAATATCTACAAGATGAGTTCCGTCATGAAGAAGAGGGCCGCCTCCTTCGTTAATACTTCCAGGACCTCTGTATCCTCCTGTAAGTATCCGGCCATGAACTGAACGGATTTCACCGATTCTTCCCTGTTCAATCAGTTTTTTTACAAGCCTGTACCTGCTGTCAAAACGTCTCTCATGGTTAATTATGAGCTGTGTATCGTTTTCCCTGCATATGGACAGAAGTTTTTCTGCTTCAATAAGGCTGTGGGATATGGGTTTTTCAAGAATTAATGCTTTGACACCGCTGCGGGCTGAAAGAACTGCAAGTTCATTATGGAGAGGTGTCGGTGCTGCGATTACTGCTGCATCCGGTTTTCTTACAGAAAAGAGTTCTTCTGCAGTAGAAAAGCAGGATTCTGGACTGAGGCCGGAAATTTTACGGAAAAGTTCCATGTTTACGGAGTCAGGATCTGCAGCGCAGGTAAAACAGAGCCCTGCAGCTGAGGCTCCGCCGAAATGGGTGCAGGGTCTGCTGCGGAGAGGGTCTGATTCAAGTTTGAAACCAATTCTTCCACATCCAATAAGAGCAAGTTCCGGTCTGTGCAATTATACTGTCCAGCTTAAGAGGAGATAAATAATAACAGAGAGAAGTACAATGAGAAAAGTGACAAGGATGGTAATAAAGAATTTTGTATTCCTCTGTTCCTTTGCCATTATTTTATCTTCATAGGATGTTTCTTCAATATTGTTCTGGAAGAAACCTGTAATTCTCTGACCGTCTGTAAAAGGATCATATATCTTGATTTTTACCTGCTTCTCAGTTTCAGAAATCTTTGCATAGAGTTTATCGTCTATTTTGGCAAGAATTTCAGTTACACCTTCTTCCCCATCCTCTTTCTGTATTGCAATGACATCAGCCGGAACGGGTTTAACATCTCCGTTTTTTTCATGAAGTCCCATAAGTTTAATGTAGGCCTTCTGTCTTGAAGAAGTATTCTGGATTCTGACCATTATAGTATCAGATTTCTTTAAATCATAAATAGGTTTGCCTTTTACCGGAGAAAGAATGAGTTTTGAATTAAGAATTATAGAATCCTGAGGCAGCCCTGATAAAATATCAGTCTTGGGTCCCTGTGGTTTAAATGCCGGTACTTTATTTATATTATTCTGGGAAGCACTTGTTGCTTTCTTATAATCATCCAGAGAAATTTCCTGAACAACTGATTCAAAAAAGAGATTTTTTTCTCTTATTACAATATTAATCAGACCAAAAAGAATGGAATCAAGTTTTGCATAATTGTATGTTGAGGCAGCATTGAAAAGATCGTTGCACAATCTTCTGTCTGTATTAAGAGTACCTAGACTGGATGTAAGCATGTTTGAAAGATTAATGACAGACATGTCTTTCCATTTTCTGTCTGCAATAAAAAGCTGGTATTCATACCAGTTCATATGAAGCTCTGCTTCGTCGAAAATTTCCTGCTTATCAGAAATAATGGATAGGATAGAATCAGGTTCTCTGTTGTTGGCTAAAATAATAAGTATATGACCATAAAGATTCTGCTGGGAATCTTTGAATCTGGTTTTAATGCAGAAAACCTTTGCTGCAGAAATAATCTGATCTGTTTGATAATCCATAATTATACTCTGATTTTTTTTAACGTTACTTTTTATGATACTCCAAATTTTATGTCAATAAATTTTTAAAAGTTCAGGCAGTCCTGATTTTCAGTTAATTATCGGCTTGTTTTTTTAACTGTTTGTGCCGATAAATAAAACAGGGTAAATTTTTTATACAGGGATATGATTATGAAATTAAAATTATCACTTATAACTGTACTGTTTCTGATAATTCCGTTTTCAACAGCTTTTTCTCTGGGAACAAGATCTGATTCGGAAAGAATTCTCAGAGAAAACAGTGAGTTTATTGATTTTCTTAATATTTCCATTACTAATTTCGGTGAAGACAAAAACGAACAGTTTGCAAAAGCCTTTACTCTGCACTGCAGAGGGGATTATTCCTATATGACAGGAAACCATATTAATGCATATAATGACATACGGGACAGTCAGATAGAACTTGCATCAATTTCTTCAGATATGCTTCAGAAAGTTTACATAGATGAGGCAAAAAAGACTCTTGCCGCCATTGCTGCTTATCAGGTAAAAAATCATGATGATGAAGCTTATTATTTCCTTTCTTCAGGTCTGGCAGAAGTTGCCCAGGCGGAAAAATATCTGACTATAGGACAGAATTCATACAGAAAGGTTTTTTCCTACAAAGTATTTAAATATGAAGAAGGAATTCAGAGAATAAGAAGAGCTTTCCGGTGTGCCTTTATGTCTCTCTTCTCTGCCCTGGATGATGAGATTCAGATTAAAGTATATAATGAAATGGTCCGTGTGGAAAAGGAAGAAGGAAGAGGAAATTACTATTCACGTTTTCTCGGCAAGGAAGGAGAAAGCTTCGATGAGGAAATGATGAAAACCTATGAAGATGAAGAATTCCGCAGCGAAAGAGAAAACTCAGAAAAAAGCATCTCTATGGAAAGGAAGATGGAAAGCAAAAAGCGTTTTAAGAAAGAGGCCAGAACTGCAAAGTTTATTAAACACAGGGATATGAATTTTGCAGATTATTCTTTCAGAGAACAGATTCCAGATTTTAACTTCAGACTTATAAATGCAATGCTTACAGTAATTGCAGGAGATAAAACAGTACCTGATCTTGATTATGAAAAAATGAGAATTTATCTTTCTGATTCATATCTTATGATGACAAAGAATTCATCTCTTGAAACTATCAGAAAAAATGTAAAACCTGAAGATCTTACTGAAAGAGAAGAAAAAGATGCTTCTCAGGAAAAAAGTGATCAGTCATCTTCCGCTGAAAAAGAAGGAGCGGGGGATCATTCTGAAGAAAAATAATTTTCTGAAAACAGAATCAAAAATAAAACAGGAAAGATTTTTTCCTGTTTTATTTTAAGGAGATAAAAATGGTGGAGAAAACTGTCTGGAAGATTGTACTTGTTTTTTCAGCAGTTCTGATGACAGGAATCATACTTGATATCCTTTACTGGATTCTGACCTGTCCTTCTGATGTATTTTATTTATTTTAGCTGTAAATTCCTGATTTTATATGATATTTCCACAGTTCAACTAATTTATTGAACTGACGGTCAGGAGGTGCATCCTTGTAGAAGCTGTTTCTTTTCTTTATCAGAAACAGCACTGTCTGATCCTCAAGAAGAAATTTTTCATTAAGGCTGTTCAGTTTTTTTATAAGATAATTCAGATTATATGCATTGAAATTCCCGATATACATGGAAGATGCAATGGTCGGTTCATATTTAAGAAGAAGTTCGGTAAAGTAAATGGCAGTTCTCCATGCATCTGTACTTCCTGCCAGACCGCGTTTAAAATTAAGACTCAGTTTTGCAAATAGTTCCCTGTTTGTATAATAAGATTCTGAAATAATTCCTGTCATCTCAGGAAAGACTTTTTGTATTTCGACAAGATCAACCGGTTCATCTTTCTTTTTAAAATAATCAAAAATTATGCGGCTTTTTTCACTCACAGGTTCTTCATCTATGAGTTCTATTTCCATATCCTTGACTATAGTTCTGATTCTGCCCAGTTTTTTTAGATATATTTCTATTTCAACCGGTTCTTTGTAGAAAAATTTTTCCATATTAAAGTCCGGAAAGAATCTCTCTGTGTTTTGCAGAAAAGCTGTATTCTTCAGCCTCCCTGATCAGTTCAGTTCTTGTATTCCCTGAAGCTTTTTCAGCCTGTTTAATGGTTTCATAGAATTTAATATCCAGTTCGATCAGTTTCCTTCCTGCAAGTTTCCAGAGACTGTCTCCTGATACAACAGTTACAGTCTGTCCGTCAGGCATTATAAATGTGTCTTCCGGGAAAATCCTGTTTGGATTTTTGTTCTTTATTTCCTCAGCAGAAAGTTCAGGATATCCGTTCTTTACCGCTATTTTATTTACATATCTGTAGATGTCAGTGTCTGAGATGCCGGATTTGAAGCTGTCCGGAATATTTTCGTATGCATTCATTTTTTCTGGTCCTGGAACGGTGCTGCTTGGTACCGGGGTGTCTGACTGCACTTCTGTACCGTAAATTTTTTCCGGTGCAGAAATTTCCTGAGTATTTGCAGGCACAGTTTTCTGATCTGAACCGCATCCTCTGCCTGTAAAAAGCAGCAGAAAAAGTACAGCCAGAATCACTGCTCCGGCACATGCAGCGGCTTTTTTCCTGTCCATATTTTTAAGTGCATCAGCCACAGCCATTGGCAGAGATTTATTTTCGGAGTCTGTTCCGGCTGAATATCCCTGGTGCCTGTTTTCGTATACTGTTTTGACTGATTCCATGTCTGAAGATGATTTTTTTTCAACTGAAGAAAGTGAAGCCTCCAGTGATGACTGTCTGTGTCTTTCCCCTGAGATTCCGGAAACAGGGAATCCTTTTTCCCTGTACAGATCAAGAAGACGGTTAAGCCTTCTTCTGTCCTCCTCTATGTATATGTCCGGATTATTGTCTGTTTCCGGAAAAGGAGCAGGATTTTCGAGTGAAAAAAGATAAATGTTTCCCTCAAGGAAAATAATGTCAGCTTCTGATCCATGGTCAGGAATTTCGGCAGATACATCTGTATAAATTTTTTCCAGAATATGGAACTCATCTCTTTCAGCTGCAGTATTAATTCTCATCCTCAAAAGGGTGAGTGCATTGTATCTTTCTTTGTCGTTTTCAACAGACAGGATGATTTCTCTGATTTTTTCTTCAGGACATTTTAAAATTCCGTATACATCAGCTTTTTTTATTCTTTTTTCAGTATCATTCT
>JAZRYV010000130.1:0-27938 GCA_045600925.1 Spirochaetota bacterium | reverse complement strand
AGGAACTCTCTGCCACAGAGGATTACGCCGGATGTATCTGACGGGAAAAATTTAAGAAGAAATGAAATCCGTTCCGGAGAAGGATCTGCTCCCGGATACAGTGCAAAGATAAAATCCCTTGTGCCGGAGGAAAATCCTTTCCTGCAGGCAAGATCTCTGACAGAAACGGAAAAATTATATCCGAACAGAAAGGCATCCGGAAAGTAACGGGCTCTGTCCTGTTCATGGGCCGGATGAGGAAGCAGATCAAGAACAGAAGAAGCCGCCTCTCTTCCAGGGCCTCTGTCGTCCACCACGATCACCGGAGCAGCCCTGAGAAGCCTTTCCATTTCTTCCACAGAGGAATCTCTCATATCACGTATAATCAGATCAGTACCGGCAGGAATTTCATCTGCACACGGAAAGGCTGCCGGGACATGCTGCCCGGAACTGACAATAACTGCCTGCTGTCCCCTGACTCTCTGAATATAGTCACACAGAGTGCACATCCGCTGCATGTGCCCTGTTCCCAGGGCAGGGCTGCTCTCTGTGACCAGTGCAAATTTCATATGTCTGTTTTAACTTTTTCAAAGGATGTCATGGGCTTCTGCTCCACATGACTGTTTATGGAAACAATATCCGGATGATTCTTTAAAAAGACTATAATTTCCGGAATGCCGAAAGGTTCGCCCCTGTACAGGCCTGCATAAATTTCTGATGCCAGCCGCAGGTCCTCTGATGTATCCACTGTAAGCCTCAGATCCCTGAAAGGATTTTCATATACAGCTTCCCTGTGAATAATTCTGTACCTGTCCGGATGTTCCTTTATGAAAGGAGTAACATGTTCAAAATGATATGTTTTATCGGCCAGTTCAAGAGCTTCAAACAGGACCTCAGTCTTTACAATTTCAACAGCAGTCCCGAGAGGAAGATTAGAGAAGGAACAGAGATCAGCTGAAGTTTCCAGAGCCATCTCCACCGTTTTTTCCGCATAAAAAATATCCGTAAAAGGATTGTCTCCTGTGACGCGGACCACATAGTCACAGGGAAATTTCTCTGCAGCCATGCAGAATCTTTTCAGCACATTCTGTTCTGGACCGGAAACTGCATCCAGTCCCATCTTCTCTGCCAGACTAACCAGGGGAAGATTTTCCTTCCCCTCCCCTGTGGCAAGAACAGTCCTGGACACTCCTTTTACCATGGAAGTCCTCTGCAGTACATGAAACAGAAGAGGCTTCCCTGAAAGATCAGCAAGGGATTTTCCTTCCAGTCTGACAGACCCCATTCTGGCCTGAACTACTGCTGTAAAAACAGGTGAACTCATTACAGTCCCATATCCTCACTTTTTCTGCAGATATAGGAGGCAGTAAGGTCATCTCCGTAGTCAGCATCCAGTATTTCAAAACCGGATCTGTACAGCATTTCCTCAAGAATCCAGTCAAAAGAAGGAAAAGTTTTCTTTATATGCATCGTATATGCCTCAGCAAGCTTTTCATCCTGTCCTTTCATATATTTCAGCAGGCCGGAAATTTTCTTTTCATATTTATCCATTTCAACGCTGAACACCATATCCGAAAGATAAAGCTTTCCTTTATCCTTCAGATGAAGTCTGATGTTTCTCAGTGCTGCAGCTTTCCAGAAATCAGGAAGAAGATGAAGTCCCATCAGGAATACAGCAGCATCAGCAATGACATCCGGATCACTGAACCCAATAACTCCAGCCTTTGCAGTACGAATCTTAAGCCCACGTTCGGAAGCCGCTGACACGGCAGCGGACAGTTTCTGTTCAGACACATCACAAAGAATCACCTGTACTCCAGCCTCTGCAGCTGCCAGCGGAAAAGCTCCGTTCCCCCATCCGAAAACCAGAACGGTCTGACCGGCCTTAAGCTCAGTACTTTCCATAATATCCTGTACTTCAGCATCTGCTTTTTCCTGAGAACCGGCCGGAAAATCCGTTCCGGCAGCTTCGGTCTCATCAAACATCCATTCAGAATTGTCCATTTGTTCCTCAGAAATTAAAGGTGTACCATTCATCACAGTCTCTGCAGAAATCACACAGCTCCCCTGCCCTGTTCCTGCAGAAATCTTCTTTTTTTGATTCATAAATATCTGATACTGACCGCTCCTTCAGAGAACCTGCACAGTGTTCAGCCAGAATATCCTGTTTACAGAAGGCAGTCCTGCCGTCGGCCAGAACAAACAGATCCCGCTGGAGGTGCCAGCAGGCAGTCCTTTCCAGAGGTGTCAGATCTGAATATCTTCTGTCCGGAATCTTTCCAAGCCATGTATTCTGTTTCTGGAAGACAACCGGCACCTTCCGTTCCTCCCATCGGTCATAGTACCTGTCAGTAAAAGGCTCTGTTTCATTTATCTTCATAAGCTGAACATATATCTGACCGGAATCCTGTTTCAGACTCTTCTGCAGCATGAGGACATTATCCTCCACAGCATCAAAACATTCCTTTCCGTGAAGCTGTCTGTAGGAATCTGCATCTGTACCGTTAAGATTTACAATGGTAATGAGCCTTCTGTCCTCTGCAGCCAGAGAGACATATCTTTCGTTTATATACTGTCCGTTTGTCTCCACAATGAGTCTTTCCACAAGAGGCTCATCCAGGACAGCCCTTATCATTTCTGAAACAGTGTCATGCATAAGAGGCTCACCTGTACCGCCGAAACACACTGTATATGGCAGCCCGAACTCTCTCATGTCTTTAAGAATCTTTTTCAGCAGCTCCGGTTCCATAAGGCCACGTTCCTGTTTCACAGCCGGTCTGCAGCAGAACAGACAGTTCATATCACATCTGCCGCAGATCTCCAGTTCCAGATAAGACGGAGCAGCATAAAGAATCTCCGGATTCTTTTCAATCAGAGGGAGAATTTCTTCATAGGAAGGGAACCCGCCTGAAACAGCCAGAAGTCTTTCCATAACCTTTCTGTTTCTTGGATCCCCTGAACGAAAATTCAACCGCAGATTACGGATATCCGGCTCACGGTAAAACAGTTCCACATCAAACTGATTAATATTTCCCCTGATCACCTGTTCCAGAGGAAGAGTCTTTTCTTCTGTTTCAGGAAAAGAATCAGTCAGAGCTCTGCTGAAAATTTCACATCCAAGCCCCTGAGGAAGATTTTCCGCATATGTAAACTCGGCCTCATACTTCACCTGAGTTTCCAGCATGTCCGCCACAGTCTGCCGGTCAATAAAAGGAGAATCACAGAAAACACGGATGATGTGATCAGCTCCTGTTCTGCTGAACAGATCCTTCCACATGGAAACATCATCTGCAGAACGGACAAAACAGGAAGGATCAGAACTGAGACGGCCTTTATAATTTTCCGGAACAGAAAAACATATTCTGCTGATGCCGTTAATGTCTGCCAGTCTTTCGGAAAGAATCTCCGGCAGCCAGTGACCACAGAAAGTCAGGGCTTCATCATCCTGACATTCAGCAAAGAAAAGAAGACATGCCGTAAACTTAACATCATCCTTTAACATAGTTTTCCATATATATTTTTATTTCAGATTCACTCTTCTTCTTTGCAGTCCACTTTTTAAACTGCTCCGAAATCTTGTCATAGTAAAGCTTCTGGGATATCATGGGATACACCTTGTCCATAGTCACAGCCCTTCTGCCGTAATACTTGGCAATGTGGTATCCGTAGCTGGATTTAAAGACTTTGGTAACTCCGCCGTAACTGTAGCTGCTGAAAACATTCCCCGCAAAGTATGGATCCATTTCTGCAGCCATAATCCAGCCAAGATCCCCGCCCTTTGAAGCTGAGCCCGGATCCTGGGAATACATGACTGCCATTTTTTCAAAGGAAGCCCCGGCCATAATCTGTTTCCGTATGTCGCTCAGCTTATCTGCAGCTTCCCTTTCTGCTGCAAAAGAATTTCCTTTCGGGATAATAAGAATATGCTTAACCAGCATCTCCTGACCAAGACGGCTCCTGTTAGCATTGAACCAGTTCCTGACTTCCTGCTCCGAAGGCGGTGATACTCCCAGAGAAAGGGAAAGAAAATCCTGTTTAAGAATCTGACTTTTCAGCTCATCAAAAAAAACAGTAAAAGGCTGATTCTGTGTCTGCTGAATATAATTCACAAAATCCTGAAGGTTTTTGTCCAGCTTCGGACCTTTTTCAAAAGCACGGTCTGCCTGAACTTTTTCCAGCAGCTTCATTCTGTACTTCTCAAGGATCTCCTCTTTATTGTCCGAATCCCTGAGTTTAGGGATCAGATATCCTGTCATGATGCCTTCCATACGGGACAGCACCTTTTTGTCCGTAACAATAATAGCTGATTCTTCGGCGGACTGGCTTATCAGGGTTTTCTCAATGAATTCATCCAGAATCCGGCTTTTTTCATAACTGATTCTGGATGATGGAATTTTTTTTGTTCTGGTCAGCAGTGCAAATTTTGCATCCACATCACTCTGTATAACGGCGCCGTCGTTGACAGTAGCCACCACCCGGTCATAGGATTCCCATGCCCCAAGAAACAGAGGAGCCAAAAGCACGGTGATAATTAAAGCTGCAGCCTTTAAATTTTTACTGTTCATGCAGAAACCTTGTATTCTGTATTTCAGGGACCTGCTGATTCTGTTTCCCTGCTTTATGAGTCTCCTGAAAAAGCATATATTCAATGCCGTCAACCATTGCCTGCCAGGAAGCCTCTATGACGTTCGTGGATACACCAACTGTCCCCCACTGATCACTGTCTTTCTTCTGATCAATGAGAACACGGACTTTAGAGGCAGTTCCCGCTTTTTCATTCAAAACACGGACTTTATAGTCAATGAGCTGAATGTCTCTGATCTGAGGATAGAATTTTTCCAGAGCCTTTCTCAGAGCATGGTCCATGGCCTCAACAGGACCATCTCCATTGGCCGCAGTGTGTTCCTCCTTTCCGCCCACTGATAAACGTATGGTGGCTTCACACCGCATGACCTTTGATTCATCCATTTCCGTTATTACACGAAAACCGTGGAGTGTAAAAAAAGGTTTATATTCTCCTGTCACACTGCGGACAATAAGTTCAAAGGAGCCCCTGGCTGCCTCAAACTGAAATCCCCTGTCCTCAAGTTTTTTTATCCGGTCCAGAATATTTTTGGAAAGAGCCGGCTTGTCGCTTATATCGATTCCCATCTCTCTGGTCCGGAACTCCACATTGCTTTTCCCGGACTGGTCTGAAATGATAACCTGCCGTTTATTGCCAACAAGCTCAGGATCAATATGTTCATATGTTCTGGTATCTCTCTGAAGGGCAGATACATGAATGCCGCCTTTATGAGCAAAAGCACTGCTTCCGACATAGGGCATGCTTGGATCCGGAAGCATATTGGCTGTTTCACTTACAAATCTGCTGACCTCAGTAAGATGCATGATTGTAGAAGCTGCAGCAAAATCATATCCCATTTTAAGATGCAGATTGGGAATAAGTGTTACAAGATTGCAGTTTCCGCATCTTTCACCGTAGCCGTTGATGGTTCCCTGAACCGAAACCGCACCTGCCATCACCGCAGCAATGGAATTTGCAACTGCAACTCCTGTATCATTATGAAAATGGACACCTACAGGAACATTTACAGAATCTACGGATTTCTTAACGATCTGCTGCACTTCATGGGGCATGGTACCTCCGTTGGTATCACAGAGGACTATCATATCCACACCTGCCTCTTCTGCTGCTGCAAGGGTTTTAAGTGTATATTCGCTGCTGGACTTAAAACCGTCAAAATAATGCTCTGCATCCATGAAAACAGTAAGGCCTTTTGATTTCAGGTAGCGGACAGTGTCGGAGATAAGGGAAAAATTTTCTTCAAGAGAAATGCCAAGAGCCCTGGTCACCTGAAAATCCCAAGTTTTGGCCACTATGGCGGCTATATCAGCCTTTGAATTAACAAGAGCAGCAACCAGAGGATCTTCCTCGCAGGTTCTGTTTTTTCTTCTGGTGGAACCAAAGGCAACAATCTTTGAATGAGTCAGTTTCTGTTCTCTGATCTTTTCAAAAAAAAGATCATCTCTTGGATTTGCTCCAGGCCAGCCCCCTTCTATATAGTCAATTTTCAGACTGTCCAGAACTCCTGCAATCCTGATCTTGTCAGAAATGGAAAAAGTAATCCCTGACGTCTGGGAACCGTCTCTCAATGTAGTATCATATATGGTTAGTTTCGGTGCTGA
Organism: Spirochaetota bacterium; assembly: GCA_045600925.1. Classification (GTDB taxonomy): domain Bacteria; phylum Spirochaetota; class UBA4802; order UBA4802; family UBA5550; genus JAZRYV01. The sequence continues at coordinate 21,773 of JAZRYV010000130.1, read as the reverse complement.
CATAAAAACCTCTGTTTTGGGCATCTTAAATATTTTTCAGCTGAATAGCAAGTAAATTTCACAGAAGGCAGAAAGAAGGAAGGATGATTCCACGGCAAAAAAAAAGACATCTTCCGATGTCCTGTTTTTTATATGTTCCCGGCAACGTCCTGCTCTCCCACACAGCTACCCGTGCAGTACCATCGGCGATGAAAGGCTTAACTTCTGTGTTCGGAATGGGAACAGGTGTGACCCTTTCTCTATTGCCACCGGGAATATTTTCCCGTTGTGATGAATTACATATATTTTCACACACAGAATACGTCAAGAAAAAAATAATAAAAACAGCTGTTTTTTTCAAAAAGAAATCTGTCCCTGCTGTTATAATCTTGACTTCAGAAATACCCGGATTAAAGTTCCGTACATCTGAACACAGGAGTGCCATGAAAATCCGGGAAATCATATTATCCATTCTGCTCTGTCTGATCCTGAGCAGCTATGCCCTGGCCGGAGAAGAAAACACACTGGTGGCCGTTCTTCCGGGAAACACCGTTAAGGCTCAGGCATCCGCCTCACTTGCAGAAAAAAGAATACTTGAGACATGCAGCAGTCTGGGACGCCTCTTCCCTTCAGGAAGGAACCGTCTTTCCCAGGAAGAAAAAGAGGCTCTCCTGTCCGAAGATGATGTCCGGCAGACTGCAGAAAAACTTAACCTGTCCTTTTACATTATTCTTTCTGTAACAGAAACCAGTAAAAAACTCACAGGGACCATGAAATGCGTTCCTCTGACAGAGGACCTTGCAGCCATGAAGGCCGGCTTCAGTGAAACAGCAGAGGTTCCTGCAGATCTGGCCCTGAAGCTGGCCCTTCAGCTGGCCGGACTCCACAGAAACATTCCACTGACAGCAGAGATCCTTCCTGCAGAAAACGGTGACGGAACATACATTCTTAAGGCCGGTCAGCGGCAGGGTCTGTATTCCGGAACACTGGAAACAGATTCCGGTCCAATGGAGGTCCTGCGTACAGCATCATATTCATCTTCCGTAAAATTCAAAGGACCGGTTTCTGCAGAAAAGGTCACCATCAGCCTGTACCCTCCGGCAGAAGAAGTGGAAAAAGAACTGATTCAGGAGCTGGAAGAAAATATTCAGATGAAGTATTCTCCTGACCATATAAAAGGGGAAAATCCTGAAAACCGTTTTGTTAGAGGAATCTGTCTGGTCAATCCATGCACGAATCTGTGCATGCCCGGATTCGGCACCTTTCTGGCTGCATCATATATGGGCTTTGAAAAACCTGAAATTTATGTGCCTGGCTTTGCTGCTGTCATGACATCTCTTTCTGTTCAGCTGACCCTGACTGAATTCATGACCGGCTTTAAGACAAATTTTTTTCCGTGGATTCAGGATCAGCACAAAAACGGAAATGTTCTCAGGCTTCAGAGATTCCTGTGGGCATCCATTCCTCTGACAATAAGCGCCGGATTTCTGGATCAGCTGGCCTTTCAGGAGGATCTTCACAGACAGCTTCCTCCCTTCTTCATGTATAAAGACATGACTGCTGCATCCCTTTCTCTGCTGATTCCGGGAGGCGGCCATTTTTACAAGGGAAACCATGCAGCAGGGTGGATTTACTGGACAGGAGAAATGTCTCTGGCAGGATACGGTTTCTTTCATCTTCACAGCAGGAAAGCAGTCATGGCTTTCACAGGTCTTGGACTGCTGAAAGCTGCAGATATTATTCACGGATTTTTTTCCGTTCCAGGATACAGAGTGTATAAACAGGAAAAAAACCTCATGCCTGTTTTAGGTTTTACTGAAGGCAGTACAGAACAGGAAAGAATCTTCAGAGCCGGCCTTCTGCTGAGGATGTAATGCTGAAAAGCGGACATGCAGATCTCCCTCTCCACGGAGGACGGGTTCCTCAGTGGCTTGCACAGCGAATGACTGCCATAGGAGAGTCTGTGGTGGAGGCCGTCATTCTGGAATACGGGACAGATGAGGTTCTCAGACGCCTCAGCGATCCCTTCTGGTTCCAGTCTCTGGGATGCCTTATGGGAATGGACTGGCACTCATCAGGCATAACCACTTCTGTTATGGGAGCTCTTAAAAGGGCCGTCAATCCTCGGGCAAAAGAACTTGGACTGTGGATCTGCGGAGGCAGGGGAAAATCTTCCCGTAAAACACCTGCAGAACTTACAGAGATTTCCATGAGTCAGGGCTTTGACGGAGACAGTCTTGTCCGCTGCAGCAGACTGACGGCCCGAGTTGACAACAATGCAGTTCAGGACGGTTTTCAGCTTTATCTCCACTCCTTCATAGTATCAGCATCAGGGAACTGGACTGTAGTTCAGCAGGGCATGAATCAGGATGCACGTTTGGCACGCAGATATCACTGGCATTCGGAAAACATAAAATCCTTTGTGGAGGAACCTCACACTTTCATTTACGGGAAAAATATGGGAAGGATCCTGAATCTGACAGATACAGAAGCGGCAGCAGCCAGGACCTCCATCACTGACATGACAAAACAGAATCCTGACCGGATTCTCAGTGAAATCAGAAAGCTGTCCATGCCGGTCCGGCACAGTATTATTTCATCCGATGTAAATGAAAAAAGGCTGGGGGCAGTTCTGGCTGCTGCCTGGGCTTCCCCGCCGGAAAACTTTGAGGATCTGCTTTTAACAAAAGGTCTGGGGCCAAGAACCATGCAGGCCCTGGCTCTGGCCGGGGAAGTCATCTACGGCACACCTGTGCGGTTTACAGATCCGGCAAGATTTTCCATGGCTCACGGAGGCAAGGACGGTCACCCCTTTCCTGTAAAAACAGTCACTTATGATGAAACTATAGATTTCCTGAAAGATGCTGTTTCACGGGCCAGGCTTGGAAACGATGATAAAAAACAGGCTCTGAAAAATCTTCACAAAGCAGTGCTTTTTATTGAAGAGTCCAGCCGGCCAGCAGCTGATTTCGGCCGGTTTATGGCCCGTGAACTGGAGATGTCGGACCTTTACGGAGGAAGAACTGCAGGCAGCAGAACCGGCTCAGGACGGATTCCGGAACAGGAAGAGGACCTGCAGCTTAAACTGTTTTAGTCCCGCATACTGCAGCTGTGTTCTCCGCAGGCATGGGATTCATGGCTTCCGCAGGTTCCGGTCCGGGCTGACTGAAGCCTTCCTTCCAGAAGGGCCTTCACTGCTTCATCAGGATTTCCGGATACTCCCGGATACACAGTGATTCCTGCTGCAGCCAGAGCAGATACTGCCCCTCCGCCTATGCCGCCGCAGATCAGATATTCCACACCAAGATTCTTCAGCATTCCGGCAAGAGCTCCATGACCAGGACCGGATGCTTCCACGACTTCTGTGCCTGTTACAGCCCCCGCACTGACAGAATAAAGTTTAAAACTGCGGCTGTGTCCGAAATGAGGGAAAATCATGCCGTTTTCATATGTTGACGCTATTATCATTTTCTTCTTCCTGAATCTGTTTTATGCTTTTTAAACTGTCACAGGTTTATCCGCTTTACTAAAGCTGTCCATTACTTTTCACCTCAGTTTTAAAACCTTTTGCCTGTCTTATGAATTAAAATGGTTAAATTAAAGAACCTTTGATAATTAAGCTTATCACTGTAAATCAGGTCATATAAAGACAGTATAAACCTATGGACTGGCTCTGCTCCCTGACTGTATGGATATCTCTTCCGCTCTGAACATCTCTGCCTTTAGGCTGCAGAGCTCTGCTGCTGTCCTGCAGCAAAGTCAAAACTGTTTTCTCTATTTTAACATGAAAAGTTAATCCCTTAACATTCCGGGCATTTTACACTATCTTATTTTTTAAACAAAAACAGTTTTTGACATAAAAATCCGCAGATCTGCAGATCTGCGGATTTTTATATGCAGCATAAAGCTCAGGCTGCATAAGGAAGCCCGGGCTGTGCCATGAATTATTCGTAGTAATATGCTCCGCCGGGCACAGGATTGGAAGTATAACTTCCTCCTGTGGAAATGAACATTCCTTCTACTGAATTTGATGAAGCTCCTCCATAAGATTCCGGACAGGTGAAAAACACTGTCCCTGGGCTTCTTGATATTTTCAGTGAACTGCAGCCGCAAAACATATACGCATAGCAATACATAGCCAGCTGCGTTGCAGGCAGTGCCGGCGCTGATGTCAGTCCTGTGCAGCCGTTAAACATACACGAATAGCAACTAGAAGCCATTCCTGCATTATCCGGATCTTCATAATCCAGAAGTGTCATTATGTTTCCACGGCATTCTATTCCTGTCCCTGTAAGTTTCCATTTATATGCATAACTACCAGTTATTACACTGTTTCCTTTTCCTCTGAAATACAGGTAATAATTACTATCGGATGCCTGCACGGCATCTGCTATTGTCCCTGCCCATTCTGTCCACTGTTCTTTATCTGCTGAATAATAAACTGTTCCCTTCCAGCCAGGTATATCCACACTTATGGAGAAAGGACTGCTGCTTTTAAATGTAATACACCCGTCTGCAGCTTCTTCCCAGCCTGCATACAGTTCAGTATTTCCTGTTATTACATCCGCTGTAAAATTCCACAGATTATCACACGCAGCTTCCTTGTACCAGCCTGTGAATATAAAGCCTTCCCTTTCCGGTTCAGAAGGTTCTGTTAAAAAAGTTCCTGCTTCTGCCCTTTCTGCTTCCGGAGACGGGGCTCCTTCATAGTTCAGATTCCATGTTACTGTATAGTATACTGCATTCCCTCCGCCGCCGCCTCCGCTGCAGGAAATTCCCAGAGAAAGAACGAGAACCATAACCATCAAAAATATTTTCTTCATTTTTACTCCTCCGAAAGATAATTTTACTGATACTCAGACTATCAAATTTTTCTGATTTAACAAAATTATCAGTAATTATGTATAATCAGTCTATTGTGTGAATAGTTTATACGATGATGAACGGATTTATCAAGTATTTATTTTTTTTTCAAAAAATACAGCATTCTTCAGAATGTATTTCCTGCCTGTCTGCTTAATGTCATCTGCATTCCTGCCGGAATTCCTGTTCCTCTGCAGCTTTCCAGCAGGAACCTGTTTCCTGAACAGTCTTTACTGCCTGTACCCTGAACTCCTGATCGTAACGGCGTAATTTCCCTCCTTTCCTCTTTGTTATTGTATTATACTGATAAAAACCGGGACAGCTTGTTTTACACTGGACCATTATCCGCTTTATTAAAGATGTCCATTACTTTTCACCTCAGTTTTAAAACCTTTTTGCTTGACTTATGAATTCAAAATGGTTAAATTAAATATATATACTAAAGGAAAGGAAAATGGAAAACCGTGCAGAACTAAATCAGAAAAATTCAGTGGAATACTGGGTAGAAAACAGAGCTGCACTGCAGAAAGCATATGAAGAAAAGGAAGAGACCTATAACAGCCTTATTCTGCTGCTTGTCTCCAGAGCAGAGGAAATAATGGACAGCTCTGCTCACAGGGCTATGGTCAGTGGCAGGGTAAAGAAGTTTGACACCTTTTATAAAAAAATTCTGGATAAAAGCAGAACAGCAGTCATCAAAAATCCATTTGAAGAGATTCATGACATTCTGGGTGTAAGAATAGTAGTTCCTTTCATTGAAGACATCCGCACAGCTGAAACAAGGATCAGGGATGCTTTTGATGTATCCGAAACCAAGTATAAAAAACAGAATCTTTCTCTTCAGGAATTCGGCTACGATTCAACACATCTGATTGTCACTGTGCCGGAAAAATTCAAAACTGCAGCCTGTACAAAAGAGGATATCCACTGCGAAATACAGATCCGCACAATTCTCCAGGATGCCTGGGCAGAAGTGGAGCATGAACTCATTTACAAAAGCAGTCTTGGCACCATCGAACCAGGCATACGCAGAAAACTTACTGCCCTGAATGCAACACTGTCTCTTGCGGATATTTCTTTTCAGGAAATACGTGACTACCAGAACCGTCAGGCAAGAGAAATAGAAGACCGGAGAGAAAGGATTCTGAACAATGCCTCTGCTCTGCCCTGGGAAATTGCAGAAAAAAACAGACCTGCAGAAACACCGTCTGACACTCGTTCTTCCCTGTCTGTACAGGAGCTTCCTGCAGAGCCTACAGATGAACAGATCAACAATATTTTCTACGAAGCTCTCAAGGCTCACAGCAGAGGAAATATGAAGGAAGCGGAAGAACTGTATTCATACATCCTGAAAATTTTTCCAAGCCGTTATGTCTACAATCACAGAGGACTGGTTTATTTTTCCATGTCCAGCTACAGAAAGGCGGCAGATGACTTTACAAGTGCTCTGGAAGCAGGGCCTGATGATGCAAGAGTCTGGGCAAACCGGGGCTTCGCTTTCAGAATGCTTGGGGAAATGGACAGGGCCATGGATGATTTCACAAAGGCAGCAGAACTGAATCCTCTGTGGCCTGATACTTTTTACGGCATGGCACTGACATTATACGATGCAGGGGATATAAAAGCATCCCTTGAAAACTGCGACAGGGCCATTTCCCTCAGACCTGATTTCAGGCAGGCTGTCAAATTCAAGCAGTTCATTCTGGGACTGGATATGCCGTTCATAAACATGTAGCATCTGTTAACAAATTTTTTCCTTTTACCGATAATAATAAAGGCGGAAATACCGGAGAAAGATATGGATATAATAATACCTGTTGCTGATGGTTTTGAAGAAATAGAAGCTGTTACTGCAGCAGACATACTCCGCAGAGCAGGGCTGTCTGTAGTCATTGCATCTGATCAGGAAGAGGTAACAGGGGCTCACGGTCTTTCCATAAAACCTGATGCTTCCCTGTCCGGCATAAAAAAAGACTGCAGAGCCGTTGTAATTCCTGGAGGAATGCCGGGAGCTGAAAATCTTATGAACAATCATCTGGTTATCGGGCTCATCCGTTCAGTTTATGAACAGGGAGGATATATTGCTGCAGTATGTGCAGGTCCCATAGTCCCTGCTGCTGCAGGCATTCTGAAAGGCAAAAAAGTCACATGCTATCCCGGATTTGAAAAATATCTTGGCGGAGGCATATATACAGGTCAGCCGGTTGAAACTGACGGAACTGTTATTACCGCAGAAGGGCCTGGTGCTGCAATGGCCTTTGCCCTGAAGCTGGCAGAAATTCTTGCCGGGAAGAAAACTGCAGATGCAGTAAAAGAATCTGCACTTATACGGTAGTATATTATGAATGAAAATATATCTGTTTTTAAAAAAGGCTCCTACCTTTATGTTGAAGGAGATGAAGATACAAATAAAATCTACATTATCCAGAAAGGGGCTGTCAAACTGCTCTGTTCCAATAAATGGATGGAAAAAATCACAAGGACTGCAGGCAGCGGAGACATCATCGGCTTTGTATCCACTCTGTGCGGACGTCCGAGGCTGGAAAGTGCCATTGCCATGTCGGATACCTCCATCATAGCCATGTCCAGAGACGATTTCATCAACAGAACCCAGACAAATCACGAGCTGGCCTTTAGAATCATAAACTATTTTGCCAAGGAACTCAGAATTTATGATGACCTGATATCCGCAGATGTCTCTGCAAAGCTTATGAGCGTTCCCAGAAAGATTCTGACTGTTGCAGAGTCCTACGCAGAGGCAGGTTATGCAGACGGAGCTCTTCACATGGCATCTGTTCTGGAAAAATACTGGCCCGGTTCAGAAGAGGCTGCAGCTGTTCCTGATGTCCGTAAAAAAATAAAGGAATCAGGCAGGACAGCCTGTCCGCCGCCTGTATCCCAGGGCATCTACAGACAGTATGAAGACAATCAGATGATTTTCTGTGAGGATGAACCAGGGGAAGAGCTGTTCATTATAAAGACAGGAAAAGTCAAAATCGTCCGCAACAGCGGGAAAGAAGAACTGCTGCTGTCTGTCCTTAAAGAAGGAGATATTTTCGGGGAACTTGCCATAGTATCCGATAAACCAAGAAACGCAGGAGCCATCAGCGTAGGCAGGACTGTCCTCATGCCTGTAAACAAGGAAGCACTGACCAGACTTGTTAACAAATCACCTCTGATTTTAAAGAGAATCTTTAAAGCCATAAGCCAGCGTGTATGGTTCACCCACATCCGTCTGGACACCACAGTCTACAAAAGACGTATTACCAGAATGTATGCTTTTCTGAAAAACAAGCTTATGGAAGACAAGATCTCTCTGCAGGATACAATGCCCCATGAATTTTCCTTTGGGCTGGATGATTTCTTCAGCATGGTCAGCGGAGGCAAAACAGGCACAGATGATATTACGGCAGCAATTCAGAACGATTCAAATCTGAAATTTAACAATGGACAGATAACGGTTATTAATCCAAAACTGCTGGCCGCAAAAGCTCTTTATTATATATCAAGAGACAGCATAAATGACACAAACGAAACAAAAACTGCATCAAGACCGGAGATTTCCGAACCGCAGGATGATGACTCTTCTGTTCTTGAAATAAATGAAATCAATGACAGAGCAGAACAGACTGAGAAAAATCCTGTACAGGATCATGGAAATTCCGGATCAGACATGTTAAATGAATTCGATTCCTTTGAAGAACCGGAAGAAGCTAATTAACTTAACCACAAGAGGTAAAAAATGAAATACAGTGTAGTAAAACAGTTTTCCAACGGAGCTGTTGACAATATATTCAATTTCCTTTTCAGATGGGTGGATCTGGGAAAAATTCTCATTGATGTTTTCTGGGCTTTTATTTCCATATGGCAGGCTTTCTTTGCAATTTTCTACAACCTGTTCATGTATCTGTACTATCTGGTTCTGTTCCTTATTGACCACGGTTCCGAAGGAGCATCCATTCCAAGAGTTTTCCATCATACAGCCTCCGGAAGGCTGTCATCTGCACCTGCTCTGGACATCAGTACAAAAACAGAACCAGTTATTACTTCAAAGCTGGCATCAGCAGTATCTCAGACAGCAGAAACAGTTAAAAATATTCCCTCTGAAATGTATGAAGTCATAACACCTGCCCGTAATCCTCTTGCAGGAGACAAAGGAGGTAAAAAGAATCTGCTTAAAACCTCAGCCGAAGCACTGACAGGATTCTGGGAAAAATTAATCGCAGCACTGAAAAAACCATTCATACTTATATCCGAATTTTTCAGGTCAAAACTGAAGCCTGTTAAAGAAGATGATGAAGAGAACGGAAAAAAACACAGTCTGATTGATGAATACCTGAAGGAATACGAACGACAGAGAAGATAAAAAAAGGTCCGGCAAAACCGGACCTTTTCATTTAATATCTGTCAATGTCTGAAAGCTCTCTGACCTGTGTATACCATGGTTACCTGAGGATTAGCCTCATTGCAGGCTTCAATGGATTCAAAATCACGGATTGAACCACCTGGCTGAACTATTGAAGTTATCCCCTGTTTAATGATTACATCCACACCGTCTCTGAACGGGAAAAAGGCGTCTGATACAGCAGCAGATCCGGGAAGACCGCCTTTTTCCGCCTTTGTCTGTTCCAGAATATCCGTCATTTCAGAAGACTTTCTTTCTCCCTTTTCCACCGCAAGCTCCAGTTCCTTAAAGGAAATTCCGTACCTGTCGAAACATATAAGATCTGCATGCTTGGTATAGGCCTTGTGAACAGCAATCTCAGCCACTCCAACCCTGTCCTGCTCTCCGGTACCGATTCCTGTTGTAACCCCGTCCTTAACATAAAGCACAGAGTTGGAAGTTACTCCCTGTTCAACAAACCATCCGAAAAGAAGATCCTCATATTCTGCCGGGGTGGGCATGCGGTTTATTTTATAAAGCTGCCCTTTGTATTCTGTTTCTGCCGGCTTAAGATCTTCCTTTGTTTTTACTGCATTCAGGGGAGACTGCTGTACAATAAGTCCTCCGTCTATAAGGGATTTAAAATCCACAAAACGGAAGTTCATGAATTCAGCGAGTTTATCTATCCTTTCAATTTTTACGATACGCAGATTTTTTTTCTTCGTCAGAATATCCAGAGCTGCACCTTCGTAATCCGGAGCTGCAATCACTTCCAGATACTGTTCTGCAATAAGTTCAGCTGCTTCCCTGTCCACTGTTCTGTTAAAAGCTGCACAGCCGCCGAAAGCTGCAATTCGATCCGCCCTGTATGCCCGGATAAAAGCATCTGCAGCAGAAGATCCAAGAGCAACTCCGGAAGGATTATTGTGTTTTACAATAACAGCAGCCGGTTTATCCATAAGATATTTAAGTATATTCAGAGAATTGTCAATATCTGTCAGATTGATTTTTCCCGGATGTTTGCCAAACTGGATCAGACCATTTTCATCTATGCTGCTGACAAGACCGTGTCCCGGCTCAATAAACCTGCACTGTCCCAGAACCAGATTGCCGTTGACAAGCTGATACATGGCAGCTTCCTGACCTGGATTCTCCCCGTAACGAAGGCCTTTTTCTATGACTGAGCCTTCATCTTCTATCTTCCAGACTCTTTTTTTATAGATCAGCTTCTGATCTCCGAAGCTTATGGAAAGGTCATCCGGAAAATGATCATCCATAACAGTTTTATAGGCCGTTTTAAGATCCTTCATTTATATCTCCTTTCGTTTTATTTATCCTTTTCAGTTTTTTCACCGCCATCTATGACGACATCAAGCATATAGACTGTCCGTCCTGTACTGCATGGTGTGACAGCTTCAAGCTTCCCTGTAAAAGAAAACTCATCTCCTGTAACAAGCAGGGAAGCCGTCTCCTCATTATCAAGGAATATACTGTAAATCACCGTTAATCTGCTGTCCGGAATCTCAGAAGCGGACAGCAGAAGCCTTAAATTACGTCCGTATCTTCTGGTCTTGTCAAAAGAAAGAACAGCTCCTGTACCGGAGATTCTTTTCTGCAGAAAAACATCAAAAGCACTGTCCCGTTCAATGGGTTTCAGAGAGGCAATCCCTGCAATAACAGTTCCGTCCACAGAAATGATCTTATCCTCTGCAGAAACATCATCCTCCGGGAAGACCTGCACAGGTAAAAATGCAAAATACAGAGAAAAAAGAATTAAATATAATTTTCCTTTCATCTCCCCTCCTGCTGCTTTACCTTTGACGGAACTATTTTTACAATAATACTGTTTCTGGAGACATCCATGGAACTGATAATTCTGCCTGATTCATTAAAAACCTTCACAAGCTCATCAATACCGTTTATTTCTCTGCCGTTAAGGCTGACAATACTGTCACCGGACTGAACATCCACCGGACTTTGAGGAGCCACATAGGAAATCACAGGCATGCCTGAAGCTGCCGAATCATCAAACTCCATGCCGTAGGCAAGAAAGATGTTTTTAAGGCCTGTATTCAGTTTCTGGGAAACTTCCTTTTCCCTGAGAGGAATCAGACAGGAAGATGTCTCCCCGCCGCGCATAATCTCCAGCTCAACGGAGGATCCCACAGAGAGACCTCCGATGACGGCAATAAGTTTTCCAAGTGAAGTGATCTCCTGACCGTCAGCAGACTTTATTATATCTCCCTCCTGAAGACCTGCTCTGTCTGCAGGAGAATTTTTTATAACAGAGGAAATTTCAACTGTCGATGACGGAACTCTTCCTCCGGATATGGTTTCCTTTGCCAGAAGCCCGATCCATCCCCTGCGGACTCTTCCGTATGTATTCAGTTCCTCCACCACATGACAGACCATTTTTGCAGGAATGGAAAAACTGATTCCCTGATACCCGCCGGTACTGGTCCTTATGGCAGTATTTATGCCCACCAGCTCTCCTTTCAGGCTGATAAGAGGCCCGCCGGAGCTTCCTGGATTTATTGAAACATCAGACTGAATGAAATCCTCTATATCCGCAAACCCCACATTATCCCTTCCTGTGGAGGAAACAATGCCGCAGGTAATGGACTGACGGAGACCGTAGGGATTTCCAAGAGCAATGACCCATTCCCCCTCCCGGAGAGGTTTTTCAGATACTTTTAAGGATGCAAATTTTTCACCTTTTGCGTTTCCTATTTTCAAAAGAGCAATGTCTGTCTTTATATCACAGAGATAAAGATTTTTGTCATCCATTTTGACAGCATCATATTTATTTCCGTTATAGGTTACAATCTGATAATAATTCCCCCTGGAAACAACATGATAATTAGTTACAAGAAGGCCCTCCTCGCTTATTATGGTTCCTGTGGCATCTCCTGTTTTTTTGTAGATATAGTTTTCTCCGTCCTGTTCCCTGCTGTATATGATGATATTGACAACAGACGGCATTGCATTTTTTGCAGCTTTTATAAAACAGCTGTTCAGCTGTTCAGAAAGAGATTCCTGCTGAACGTTCTGACTGAAAACCGGGAAACACATGAAAATGAAGGCTGTAAGCAAAATGATCTTTTTCATGGTTATCTGCACACCTCATCAAAATAACTTCTTTCAGAAGAAATATCATATTTTTTAAGGTCAATCTTTTTTCCTTTCGGCGGAAAACTGATTTTTCCCTCCGGATCAGGTTTCATGCCTGCCAGCAGGGAATAGATTCCGGCAGCAATTCCTTCTGCAATTTCCTGCTGTCTTTCCGTCATCATAATACGGTCTTTCCCCCTCTTCAGGTATCCAAGTTCAAAATAAGCACTGACGGCATTTATATATACAGGCATTGCCCATATAGAGACATATGGCCGGCCGGGTGTAAAATCCCTGTCATATCCTCCGTTTTTCTGAAGCGAAGCCAGAATATATCTTACAATTTCATAGGATGCATAGGCATTGTCACCGCCGAAACCTTCATCTCCGCCGTCCCTTCTGTATGATTCATAAACAGATCTTTCCCTGTTCCAGAATTTCCCTGCAGGAGCAAAATCCATGTAATCCGCCGAATATGGAGACCATCTTCTGTGGAAAACTGCTTCTTTTTCCCAGCCGTCTCTGTCACGGAAGGCCCACTGTATCATGTTATGCCTGTATCCCTTGAAACGGTCCAGACAGATGTTCCTGTTTTCATCAAGAGGATATCCTGTAAAATACTGGGAAACATCAGACAAATACCAGCTGAAAGGAGTCCTGGTTTCCTTCTCAATAAACCAGTCCCTGAAACGGGATGAAGAAAAGAAATCCCTGCTGGTTCTTCTGCCGCGGAGATAATCCAGCCCCTTAACCATAAAGGAAAAAGGAGCTGCTATTACAGGATTTATGGCATGGTAATCATCTGAACCGGAAGATGCCAGATGAATGGATACAACAAGTCTGGGCCTTAAACTGTTAATGGAGGATATTCTTCCCGGAAGAATTTTCCCATGAGCATCCGGATAGTCAAAAAGCCTGTAGGGAGCGTTGGGATCCGGATCATCTGCATTTATTTTTTCGCCGGAATCCCGGCTCATAAAGGTTTCAATATTTATTCTTTTCAGAGGACGGCCGTACTTCTCCAGAATCTTTTCAAATTTCCGGAAATCACCGCCAGGGGATGCGTCCTTAAGAATCTCTGCTGTTTTTGAGGCAATGTTCCATGTTATTTCCCTTTCATGCAGGCCTTTCCAGGAAGCTCCTGCACGAAAATCATCCAGATACTTTCCCGACAGGCTGTCAAATCTGTCGCCGTGTCTGTCCCTGGAAAGAAATTCCAGCCCTCCGTGTCCGGGATCAAGAACAACCCTGAGTACAGGGAACTCAGGAAAACATGTTTCCTCGGGAAGATTCATAAAAACAGAAAAAGCTGCAAGAAAAGAAACAATAAAAAAAGGGGAAAATCTTCCCCTCTTTTTTTGTGGAACGACTGTCATTGCGGTTATTCTTTATCTGTCTCTGAAGACTGTTTGTTGAAAATTCTGTTCAGATTGTCTGCCTTGTGTACCTGATACTTTGTCTTCAGGCTTTCAGCATCTTCAGGCTTTGCAAAGTCTTCCATTATCTTTATGGCATATCCTTTTGCGACCCTGAAATGATAGATGGCTGTTTCACAGTTCTTTGTGGTATTTGCAAAGCATCCGTCATCATACTGGCCGAAAGCAACTCTCAGACGGTTCTGATTCTGCTCAAGCTTTCTGCTCTTTCCGATATCGCCTTTTGTCTTTTCGCTCAGATAAACTTCCAGGATCTGAGGAATACATTCATCAAGAAGAGTCTTGGTTTCCTTCTGATACTCATCAGCCATCTTCTTCAAAAGGGCCTGAATATCCTGCTGGTTGTTTTCAAACTCACGGCCTGCATAGATCATATTGCGTTTATAGTAATATGCCATAGCCTTTTTATATCCGCTGTAGCACTTGTCCAGATCTTCCGACCATCCCTTGTCAAAGTTTGATGACACAACTTTCATAAGCAGAAGCTGATCAAGATTTTTCTTCATGAGATCAGTAACAACTTCCTGAGCATGAAATTTTGCCAGATAGGAATCATCCGGCCTTTCTGCTTCATTGTACTGATTTGTAGAATAGGATCCATCTGCATTTTTAACAGGATCATCAGTTCCTGTCCCTTCTGTTTCCTGTGCAAAAACAGCTGCTGATACAGACATTATCATGAATGCAAGAACAAATGTCAGTTTATTTTTCATTATAGTACTCCCATTGTTTCTTTTCCAGAAATATGTATTAATTTAGAAAGCTTTCATAAAATGGCAACTTTTTTTTAAAAACCTGTTCCTGATTTTTCAGGACTCTTCACTGTCCTTCCGCATGGAAACAGCCAGCAGAATAAACAGAATAACCGTTATCCCGCACAGAACAGCACCTTCTGCGTATTCAAGAATAATGATTTTTCCCGTGCCGAACAGTGCACAGTAAACCATCACCACACCGCATGCCCACTGCAGCAGTCCCCGGCGAAAATTAACTGTTCCGGCAGGCATATCCGCTGCAGCAGTGAACTTTTTCCATCCAGGACCGCCGGGTCTGACTTTTCTGCAGAAATTTTTCAGAACAGATTCATCATCCGGAGATGTCAGAAAAGTAACAGCAAGCCAGGCTGCTGTGGTAAAGCCCACAATAAAGAACATGCTTTCAGGAAACTCAATATCCAGCACTGTTCTGGAAAGAATAATCCCGGCTGCCGGAGCAATCATTGCAGTGATTTCAGACCATGCATTGATCCTCCACCAAAACCATCTCAAAATAAGAACAAGCCCAAGACCTGCTCCGCATTCAATAAGGAATGTCCAGGCTCCGGAAATGGAATTCATAAACATTGAGACCACTGCAGATAAAGCCACCAGGAAGAGAGTCATCAGTCTTGAAACAAGAATATAATGTTTTTCAGAACCGTCTTTTTTTATAAATCTTTTATACAGATCGTTTACAAGATATGAACAGCCCCAGTTGAGATGGGTAGAAATAGTGGACATATAGGCTGAAAGGAAGGCCGCAATCAAAAGACCCAGAAGTCCTGCAGGCAGACAGTCCTTCATGGCCATAACGAAACCGGCCTTTTTATCATCCGAAGCCAGATCCGGATACATGACAAGAGCAGCCAGGGCAACAATTATCCAGGGCCATGGTCTTATGGCATAATGGGCAATTGTAAACCAGAGGGTTGCCAGCATGGAATGACGCTCATCCTTTGCCGACATCATCCGCTGGGCAATGTATCCTCCTCCTCCAGGCTCCGCTCCAGGATACCAGGAAGCCCACCACTGAACGAAAATATGAGCTATAAAGGCAGAAAAGGACAGGCCCAAAACTCCTGCGGCAGCTGCATTTCCTGAAAAACTTACCTGAGGCATGAACTGAAACACAGAATCAGGAAGTGCAGCCCTTATACCTTCCATGCCTCCCACCTGAGGGCTGTCCAGAACAAACACTGCAAGAATAATGCATCCGATCATGGCAGTGACAAACTGGAACATGTCAGTAAAGGCAATACCCCACAGTCCGGAAACTGCTGAATATATACCAACTATAATCATGGCAGAAACCACATACAGGAAGATGCTGTCTTCCGAGACATTGAATATTACCTTGAAAATCTCGGCAAGGGCCAGATTAACCCACCCCATGATTATAACATTCATGAACAGGCCAAGATATACGGCCTTGAAACCACGAAGGAAAGAAGCAGGCTTTCCGCTGTATCGCAATTCTATGAATTCCACATCAGTGAGGACCTCTGCTCTCCGCCACAGTCTGGCAAAGAAAAAGACTGTCAGGACATTTCCAGCCAGCATGTTCCACCAGAGCCAGTTTCCGGAAATACCGCCGGACGCCACCAGTTCCGTTACAGAAAGAGGTGTATCTGCAGCAAAAGTTGTGGCTACCATTGTGGTTCCTGCAATCCACCATGGAAGCTTTCTGCCGGAAAGGAAGAAAGCTTCAAAACTTTTCCCTGATCTTTTTGAAAAGAAAACAGCGATAGCAAAGGTCAGTACAAAATAAGCAGCGATAATGACGATGTCAGATGTATGCATCAGAGAACCTCCTGGTAATACAGATCCACATCAAAACCTCCGAAAGAGGAGGTAAAGGAGAAACTGATATTTTCAAACATGGCTTTCATGCCTATAAGTTCCGTGTTGAATTCCGGCGGAGAAACCTGAATTGAATGGCCGGCGAACTGCATCTGGTTTGCAAAGGTGCCGGATATCTGATTGGCTGTTTCGCCTGCAATATCCCTCCGGTTCATCTCAAGAGCTTTTCCCTTTGCAGGTCCTGCAAGATGAACAGCAATCCTGTCCAGAGTGGATACAGGCATGGTGATGATCAGCTCTCCGTGCAGGGTTCCTTCCGTTTCTATGGATACGGAGAAGGTCTCTCCTTTTCCCTGAGTCTCCACAGATTCCTGCAGGCTGTCGTTCATAAGAAAATTCTTAAAAATATGCTGAACCGAACGAAGCAGCAGCTTTTCATAAATACTGCGTCCTTTCATTTATTTCTCCGGAATGTTTTTTTCAATTCAAATAACTTTTATTAAAAAAGCAATCAAAATACTGTTACACTTTTTCCAGAGGAGTGTACTTTTCCATAAAAACTTTCCGGGAAGTACCGAACACAATATTCAGTCTGATGTTGTCACCGGTGCCCTCAACAGTCTGAATAACCCCGTATCCGTACTTCGGATGACGAACCCTGTCCCCGGGTCTGAAGGCAGAACCGGATCCATGTCCAGCAGAAGCAGCAGGAATCTTCACCTCGCTCCGGAGTCTTTCCTTCAGAGCACCTGCAGAAAATGAACCGGCAGAAACATTATGTCCGGAAGACCGGAAGGAATCCGGTTCCCGGCTCTGTCTCCGGAAGGATGCAGAGGAAGAGGAACCTCCGCCGGCATAACCTCCAGTTCCGCGGCCATATCCCCCAAGAAGTCCACGGCCTCCGGACTCGGTATAGTATTTTTCCTCCACCAGTTCCTGAGGGATCTCTTCAAGGAATCTGGACTGTCTCCTGTATTCCACAGATTCAAAATTTCTTCTCAGTTCGCAGGATGTAAGGAAAAGTCTTTCCTTTGCTCTGGTAATACCAACATAGCAGAGCCTTCTTTCCTCCTCAATTTCTGCATCGGATTCCATGGACAGTTTATGGGGAAACAGGTTTTCTTCCAGTCCTGTAAGAAATACAACCGGAAACTCCAGCCCCTTTGCATTGTGAATGGTCATCAGAGTAACAGCATTGTCCCTGTCCTCAGGACTGCCTTCCGGAGTATCCTCTGATGTCAGCAGAGATACATCCTGAAGGAAATCAGCAGGTCCTGCCTCAGGGTTGTCCTGTTCATAATCAGCCACACTGTTTATGAATTCATCAAGGTTTTCCAGTCTTGATTCATTCTCCGGAGTTTTGTCCTGTACAAGACTTTCCCTGTAGCCGGAAAGTTCTATAACCCGCTGTACGAAACGGGACAGCTTCAGTGTGGCAGGGACTGCAGCTGCGCTTTCGCTCATGCCGGAAATAAACTGTCTGAAATCTTCCAGTCCCTTAGGCAGTTTCGTTTCCCCGGGACTGCATACAGCATCCCACAGGGAACATTTTCCTGCTGCAGCAGCCGATCTCAGCCGTCCAAGAGTCGCCGGACCAATACCTCTTGCAGGCACATTGATTATCCGCAGAAGGGACACATCATCCTTCGTGTTTACAATAAACTTAAGATAGGAAACAATATCCTTTATTTCCTTCCGGTCATAGAATTTCAGCCCGCCCACAATTTTATATGGAATACGTTCTGCCCGGAGCTTCATTTCAAAATTTCTGGACTGAGCATTTGTCCGGTAAAACACTGCAAAATCCCTGTATGCATAATTCTCCCTGTGCCTGAGTGAAACAATCTGATCCGCAACAAATTCCGCTTCTCCGTATTCGTTGTTGGCACGACATGAAACAATGGGCTCACCGTCACCATTCACAGCCTTAACCTTCTTGTCCTTCCTTTCAGTGTTGTTCTTTATGAGGGATGAAGCGGCAAATATTATGGGTTCTGTGGATCTGTAGTTCTCTTCCAGGGTGATGGTTCTGGAACTGGCATAATCCTTTTCAAAATCCAGAATATTTCTCAGATCAGCTCCGCGCCAGGAATATATGGACTGGTCATCATCCCCTACCACGCATATATTCTGTGTCTTCGATGCCAGAGTCCTTGCAATGACATACTGGGCATAGCTGGTATCCTGATACTCATCTATCATAAAATACTTCCACTGGTTCTGCATGACATCCAGGCTTTCCGGAGATTTCCGCAGGAGATCTACTGTTCTTATAAGCAGATCATTGAAATCCAGGGCATTGGCTGCAGAGAGCCTGTTCTGATACTGATTATAAAAATCTTCAAAGTCAAAGAGCATATTGTCAGGCATAAGTGCAGACAGTGATATTCCTTTTATAAAATCAGCCTTTTCCTTGATTTCGGAAATTTTTGATACCATGGAAGACGGCTTTATCTTCTTTGTATCGATGTTCATGTCTTCCAGTATGGACTTTGCCACAGCAGCCTGATCCATCGCATCATAAATGGAAAAGCTGGGAGAAATACCTATGGCAGAACCGAATCTTCTCAGCATATATACTGCTGCAGAATGAAAAGTTTTTGCAAAGACAAGGCTGCCTTCCGGGCCTATAAGAGATACAAGCCTGTCCCTCAGTTCCTGAGCTGCCTTGTTGGTAAATGTTACTGCAAAGATTTCATGAGGACGTGCAAGCCCCTGGTATATAATATTGGCAATACGGTGAGTGATTACTCTGGTCTTGCCCGAACCAGCTCCGGCAAGAATCAGAAGAGGCCCTTCCGTATGCTGAACTGCTGCTTTCTGATTTTCATTTAATTTTGCAAGAATATCCATCTCATCATCCTTAAATAAGGTCATTTATGTTTGTGCCGTCACGGATTACTGTACTGCTTAAAATGAACTTGAACAAACATAAGGAAGCAAAAAGGTGTAAAAATCAAGGAGAAAACCTTATGGAAAGGACAAGAAGAACATTTTCAGCAGAAGAAAAAGGCAGGATAGTTAAAGAACTTTTGCAGAACAACAAGAGTGTAAGCGAGCTTGCAGAAGAACACAGCATCCATCCGAATATCATATTGAGCTGGAAAAAAGAATGTTCCGCTGTCCCCGTTTTTGTCCCATGTGGCAGAAGCATTTTTAACAAAAGTTCCGTTTTGGGAAACACCTTCCACCCATTTATTAAGGCATCCTGATGCTGAAATATCTTCTGCCATCATTTTTATATACTTCAGACTACTGCAGCTGTCAAACATATGAGCATAGCATGATTCTGTTAGTTCAACAGCAGGAAGTTCAGGGGCTTCGGTCAACCCTGTACATCCGGAAAACATATTAGAATAACACGAATTTGCCAGTTTAACAACAGGAAGTTCAGGAGCTTTTTTAAGCCCCGTACAGCCTTTAAACATACCAAAATAACAGGCAACATCAAGTTTAAAAGCCGGCCTGTTTTGAGAATTATTTCTTATCAATGTATTTTTCAAAAAACTGGACAATATTATAGTTTCCGACATTTTTCGCCCATTCTATAGCAGAATGACCGTAGTCATTTTTAACATTCATATCTGCACCTTTTGATAAAAGATAATCTATAACTTCACCATTTCCCCTGAACGAGGAAACAGCTCTTATCAATGGGGTGTTTCCATATACATCTCTTATTTCAAGCTCTGCTCCCCTTTCTATTAATAATTCTACAAGTTCTATATTATTCTCCTGACAAGCAAAATGAAGTGCAGTAAAACCTGCTCCATCCTGTTTATTTATATCTGTACCTGAATCAATCAATTGTTTCACACCTGTTATATCATTTCGTATAATTGCTCCTATCATATCATTCATTTCTAAATCCTTCTTTTTTAACATACGCCTTATCATTTTAATACTCCTTTTTTATTTCATTTCATATTTATGACTTCTGTTTGAATGTGGATCCTCTATCTGATACAAATCCGAATCATTCATTCTATCTCTAAACTGTTTTCGTGTAAGTCCTTCTTTCTCTGCCTGAGCTTTCATTCTTCTAAATTCAAAACCATATTTATGACCTAAATCATATTTTTCTTTTATAGGTTCACCAGTATTTGCATCCAAAAAATACTTTCCATCCTGAGTTTTAAGTGCCTTAGCTTCTACTGCTTCCCTTGTTGATTTCCGTATATACGGTCTGTGTAACTCTTTGGCCTTTGGACCCAGTACTTCTGCAGAACCTTCAGCTTTATCTGCCTTTGCAGCCAGTTCTTCTGCAGCCTCTGCAATTTCCCCGGATGAAGCCCCTTTCCCTGCAGCTCGCTCTGCATCTTCTGCTTTTACAACTGTTCTGTTACTTGTTCCGTAAAAATCTGTTTTTTGCGGAGGCTCCGGGCCGTCTCCTCCTTTACTTCCGCTGCTGTCTCCGTTTCCTCCTTTGCCACCTTTTGTACTCTTGCTGCCGCTTTTCCCTGTTCCTCCTGCACTGGCTGTTTTCTTTTCTTTCCCTGAAAAGCTCTTTACTTTGGCTGTTGTTTTCTTCGGAACATTCTTTACTGCTGTCTTTGCATTATTTGCTTTTACTGCCGCTTTACTGGCTGGTGAAAAAGATACAAAACAGGCCGACTTAGACGGCCTGTTTTACACCGCAAATTTAAATATCAATTTATTATTCTTCAGTTTCTACTGTCCATCCGGATGGAATTCCGTTTTCTCCTGTTCTTTCCCATCTGGCAGAAGAACTTTTAACGAATGTACCTATCGGAGAAACTCCATCCACCCACTTATCAAGGCATTCTGATGCTGATATATCTTCTGCCATCATTTTTATATACTTCAGATTCCTGCAGCCGTAAAACATTTCACAATAGCAGCTATCAGCCAGTTTTACAGCTGGTAGTTCCGGGGCTTCGGTCAGCCCTGTACAGTCTTCAAACATTCCATAATAGCACAATTCAGCCAGTTTAACAGCTGGCAGTTCAGGGGCTTTTATCAGTCCTGTGCAGCCGGCAAACATTATCGCATAGCAAGCTTCTGCAAGTTCAACAGCAGGAAGTCCCGGGGCTGTGGTAAGTCCTGTGCAGCTTTCAAACATTCCATAATAGCACGAGTCTGCAAGTTTAACAGCAGGAAGTTCAGGAACTACGGTCAGTCCGGTACAGTCTTTAAACATGGAATCATAGCACTTTCTTTTCAGTTTTACAGCGGGCAATGCCGGAGCTGCGGTAAGTCCTGTGCAGCCGATAAACATTCCACCATAGCACGATTCAGCCAGTTCTACAGCTGGCAGTTCAGGGGCTGTGATCAGTCCGGTACACCATTTAAACATTTCATAATAACACGAATATGCAAGTTCAACACAAGGAAGCTGCGGAACTGCTGTCAATCCTGTGCATAACTCAAACATATAAGAATAACAGTAATCAGCCAGTTCAACAGCTGGCAGTACAGGGG
>JAZRYV010000129.1:0-5455 GCA_045600925.1 Spirochaetota bacterium | reverse complement strand
TTTCGCTGATCTGGGAACGGAGATCATCCGGCATTTTATGTCTGGTGGCCTTGTATTCACTGTAAAGAGAGAATCTGAAGGATTTTACAGGAGGATCAAAGGCCACTGTCAGATAGTCAGGCTTCCTGTCCTGAACCAGTTTATAAAGCATTCTGGCAAAACCATGGATGGCGGAAACATTCTGTCCTTTTGTATTCACAAGAGGATTCCGTATCAGTGCAAAATAGGCTCTGTAGCAAAGGGCATGGCCGTCTATTACATAAAGGGTCTTCATACTGTTTCTCCTTTCAGATTTCCATTAAGATAAAAAATGTTCCATGGAGGTCAAACCATTTTCCTGAATAAAACGGTCCGAATGATTTTATGTCAGAATCCGTGTTTTTGTTGACAAAAAGCTGAATATTTTTTTAATGTCTGTTATATTCTTATGGTGTCTTTAGCTCAGCTGGTAGAGCTCAGGATTGTGGCTCCTGCGGCCGCGGGTTCGAACCCCGTTAGACACCCAAAAAAGGTTCCCTCCGGGGAACCTTTTTTATCTTTTCAGAAACCGTCTTTTTTCTTCACATCAAAGGCTTTTACGGACCATATTCCTTCAGTGCTTTCATCCTCCAGAATTCCCTTTACGGCTGCAGAATCTCCGTCTTTCAGTTCAGGTCTGTCCATATCATAAAACACATCTGCCTTTATGGTTCCTCTCAGCTTAAAGGTCTGATTCCCCCTTGCACTGCGGACATTTTCAGCCGTGCCTTCAAGCATGGCGGCCCATCCCCGGTACATCCATCCTCTGGCGGCCAGATCTGCAGGATCCGGAATTTCAAAAACTCTGTCTTCCATGGAACTTATAAACGAAAGAAGAAAGTCCGCTCTGTCCCTGGCAGAAAATGAGCCGTTGCTTTCCCTTATCCGGTTCAGAAGAAGAACCGCCCTGTTGCATTCTCCTTTTCGGATGAGTTTCTTTGCCAGTGAAAAGTCTTCAGTGAGTTCTTCTGTTGAGGAATATTTCACCTTCGCCTCCGGACCGGCTTCCGGACGGATAAGACCTGAGGAAGGTCCGTAGATCACAGCCTCATTCAGGGCCGCCTCCAGTTTTTCAGTTCCGGCTTTCTTATGATCATGGCTGAAAGCAGCATAGATTCCTGTCAGGACTGCTGCAGCGGTGACTGCGGCCATGATAAGATACCGGAAAGCGTAAAGTTTATGCCACAGACCGGAAAATTTTTTTTTAAAATATGCTGATGTATGACGGCTCTCCGGCTTGCTCAGCCTGTTTCGGCCTTCACTGACCAGAACAGTTTTTTTCATAAAAACGTCCCGGTCCGGAGCCTTAACAGGTACAAAATCCTGAAGACGGGCGGTTTTCTGCATGGAAAGAAAATCATCCGTATTTTTCACTATTGCAGCACCAAGGAGCAGATTTCTGTCCCGGGGATGCTTCTTCAGGGCAGACATAAAGGCTTCAAGTCCCTCATCCCTGGATGATGCAGATTTCATCTGAAGAAAAGTTCTCAGTTCCACGCCGGGAAGATAATCCGGCCACAGGTTTTCCAGAACTGACAGGAGCTGTCCTGCTCTGCCGAGCCTTCCGGAATAAAGCAGTGCTGCTGCATGGAGAAAACACGGATAGGGATGAAGAGGTTCAGGCTCATTCAGTTTTTCAAGAACAAGACAGACCTCTTCATAATTTTTTCTGCGAAAAGAATTCCAGGCTTCCCTGAGAATATAAAAGGAGCCGTCTTTCCGGTTCATTAAAGGTCAGCCTCTTCTTCGGCTGATAAAATCCTTAACTTTCCCGGCAAGAGGAGAATTATTATCCTTAAGCCTTCCCAGCCAGAAACCTGCAGCTGCAAGAACAGCAACAAAAATGGTTTTCAGGGGACCAAAGATAAGAATCATCAGACCTGTGAGAAAACCGAGAAAGGCTCCCAAAGCCCTTCCCGGATGCTCATTGGCCCAGTCTGCAATGACTGTTAATATTTTCATGGCTACTTGTTTACACGCTCGAGATATTCACCGCTTTCGGTGCTGATCTTGATCATGTCCCCTTCGTTGATGAAAAGAGGAACTCTGACTTCTGCGCCGGTTTCAACTGTAACCGGTTTAAGTACATTGGTTGCAGTATCGCCTCTTACTCCTGGTTCTGCATATGTTACCTTGAGAACAACAGATGCAGGAGGTTCAATGGACACAGGTTCTCCTTCATAGAAAGTAATGTTTACAATATCTTCTTCCTTAAGGAACTGAACAGCTGTTCCTATTGCATCCTTTGGAACAGACTGCTGATCATAGCTCTCTGTATCCATGAAAACCAGAGAATCGCCTTCTTCATACAGATACTGCATGGGATTTTTTTCAAGACGGACTTCTTCGAATTTTTCACCGGAACGGAAAGTTCTTTCAATAACTGTCCCTCTTTTGATGTTTTTAAGCTTTGTTCTTACAAAAGCGCCTCCCTTTCCGGGTTTAACATGAAGGAAATCAACAACTGAAAAAAGTTCTCCGTCAAGTTTGAAGCATACACCGCGTTTAATATCGCTTGTAGAAATCATTTGTACCTCTGTTTATAAAACGATTAAATCTTTTGATGACCTGGTAAGTACTTCTCCGCCGCCGGAGGTTACCAGCACCATATCTTCTATGCGAACACCACCTGTTCCCGGAACATAAATCCCCGGCTCGATTGTGATTGTCATATTCTTTTTTAATTCAAGGCTTCCGTTTGTTTTCACATTGGGCAGTTCATGAATCTCCAGCCCGTATCCGTGCCCCAGACTGTGACCGAAATTATCTCCGTATCCGGCTTCTGCAATAAAATTTCTTGCCACAGCATCCAGTTCACCGGTTGTGATTCCAGGACGTACGGAAGAAAGTGCAAGAGCCTGTGCGTCATGTACGATTCCGTATATTTCTTTCAGCCTGGGATCAGGCTTTCCAAGGAAAAAAGTTCTGGTAAGATCGGAACAGTATCCTTCATATTCACAGCCCATATCTATAAGGATCACATCCCCTTTCTCAATCCTTCGGTTCATGGATGGTTCATAGTGAGGCATGGAGGAACTCGTTCCTGCTGCAACTATTGTATCAAAGGATGTTCTGCGGCAGCCGTGAGTTCTGTAAAAATGTTCTGTTTCCACGGAAACATCCCACTCTGTAAGTCCAGGCTTTATGAAAGAACAGAGATGATCAACACAGAGGTCCGTAATCCGGGCTGCTTCCCGCAGAACAGAGATCTCATAATCATCCTTAACCATTCGAAGCTCATTAACAGCATTACCTGCAGGAAAAAGTTTAATGCCCCGGAGAGCCTTTTTCATTGCAAGAAAACCGGAAAGGGACAGAGTATTCTCTTCCAGAAAAAGTTCTTTAACATCCAGATGAGAACACATTTCCTTCAGGATAAAATTAAAATCGCCGCTCTGGAGAATGAATTTAACACCGGATGGAAGTATGGATCTGGCATATTCCTCGTATCTGGAATCAGATACAAAAAAGCCGTATCCGTCAGTTACCAGCAGCATGGCATAGGAACCGGCAAATCCTGTCAGATACCTGATATTGTTCAGATCACTGATAAGGTAAGGCAGATTTCCTTTTTTTCTGAGAACAGATTTAAGCTGTCTGAGACGGTTTTTCATTTGATCCTCTTTGTGGAAACAAAGAGCCGGAAAACAGATTTTTGTCAAGAAAAATGAGTTTTATAAGCAGGAGAAGAGCCCCGCTGCTGTCAGCAGCGGGGCCTGTTTTTTCCGGCAGAGCCGGGGAAGGTTTAAAGGTTCCGGAGGAATCAGGGGAATCCATGCCCGGAACAGAGCGGCCTGAAGGCCTGCAGTTCTTATGGAAAGAACCGGAAGGAACTGTTTTAAAATCTGACAGTGCATGTAGTCAGAAAATTAATTAAACTGATGCCGGTGTTCTGGCTACAGTCACCTCCTGCTTTGAAGCTCCCTGGATTTCCTTTTCAATGAAACGGATTTCAGAGCCCACAATTTTTATTTTAGACTGAATTTTGCCGTCAGGCCCTTCCCATCTGTCCTGACGGAGAGGGCCTATCACCATTACATGTTTTCCTCTCGTAATGCTGCCGGCGCAGATATCAGCCAGCTTTTCCCATGTTTCCACATCAATGTAGGAAACTTTCGGATCAGAGCTGTCCTTAGTGTAGTGGTTTACGGCCAGTGAGAAAACGCATAGACTGCGTCCGGTTTTGGTTGTTCTCAGAACAGGATCCTGAGTTACAAAACCTTCAATTGTTGCTGTAGCATAGTTTTTCATCTGTATTCTCCTTTGTTTTAAAATGGCTACAAAAGGAATACGTAAGTGAAGGGTCAAAATTTAAAAAATTTTTAAATTTTTTTTACTTTTTTGGAAAAAAATTCAGTTTTTTTGTTTTTTACTCTGTAAAAGAGTTAAAACTCTGCGGTTTTTCAAAATTACTGCATGATCCATCGGAGTTCTGCCTGATGAATCTTCTGCATCAAGATCCGCTCCTGCTGCAAGAAGCACCCTCACAGCATCTGTGTTGTCAGTAAAAACTGCCAGATGAAGAGGAGTGCTGCCGTTTCCGTTTACTGCATTTACAGAGGCCCCCTTCCGTATCAGAAGCGACACAGTTTCTCCGCTGCCTGAAAAGGCAGCAAAATGCAGAGGACTCATGCCGTCCTCATCAGGCCTGTTTACATCAGCCCCTTTTGAAAGAAGCCAGGCAAGAA
The DNA here is from genome assembly GCA_045600925.1 of Spirochaetota bacterium. Lineage (GTDB taxonomy): Bacteria > Spirochaetota > UBA4802 > UBA4802 > UBA5550 > JAZRYV01. The sequence goes on along the minus strand of JAZRYV010000129.1, from coordinate 749 downwards.
TCTCCGTTTTTCCCTCAAAGGCTGCATAATGAACAGGACGCTGATGATTTGAGCTGACCATATCAATATCCGCACCTCTGTCCGCCAGAATCCTTGCTTTCATCAGGCTGCCTGACTTTACTGCCCGGAACAGAGGACTTTCACCGAAACTGTCAACAGCATAAACCTCATTCTCTGCAAGTCTGACAGTCTGTGCAGAGCCCTTTCCGGAAAAATCACCTCCGAACAGTCTTCCCTTTTCATCTCTCCATATGCCAAGACCTGCAGCTTTTCCGTTTTCAAAACTGCCGGAATACATTGTTCCCTTCAGTGTTATGTACACTCCCCAGCCGTGTTCCAGCCGGTTTTTCGTCTGACCTGTATAGCGGGCACCGTCTGCATATTTCACGACCTTCAGGGATCTGAGAAAAGCCGCAGCCTGACGGTGTCCGGCAGCCAGGGCAATATCTGCAGGTTTTTTACCGGAAGAATTCTTCGATTCAGGTGAACCTCCGTGTTCAATGGCAAGCTTTATCTTATAAATATCACCCTGACCGGCAGCGGAAAAAATATCATCAGCCCCGTACAGAACAGGTGAAGAAAGGAAAAAAATTATACAAAAAAATTTTTTCAGATTTTTCATTTTTATTTACGCAGGATCTGCCTCTTCCGGACCTGGACAGGAACTGTTCTGTCCAGAAATAAAACCTGTGACTCCGGCAGATACAAGGTCATTTTTTACTGATTCCTCTTCAACATTCCAGAAAAAG
>JAZRYV010000128.1:0-9107 GCA_045600925.1 Spirochaetota bacterium | reverse complement strand
CCTGACGAATCCACCAGGTGGCATATGTGGAAAACTTAAATCCTCTGCTGTATTCAAATTTTTCCACAGCTTTCATAAGTCCTATATTTCCTTCCTGAATAAGGTCCGGAATACCAAGGCCTCTGTTTGCATATTTTTTTGCAATGGAAACCACCAGACGAAGATTTGCCTTTATCAGACCGTCCTTTGCCCCTTCGATTATTCTCTGTCCTTTTGCTATCTGTTTGCCCCAGACAAGGATGTCGCTCTTGTCTGCACCAGCTTCCTGTTCAATTCTGCGTATCTTCCTTTCATTATTGCGGATGTCTCTTACAATATCCTGAAGCTGTTCTGCAGATTCCAGATTCAGTTCCTTAAGTTCTTCTGTCACATCTTCATTTTTCTCTGCTTTCCTTGAAGCATGTTTAAGATCCTTGAGGGGGCCGTACTTCTTCTGTATTTCATCAAAAAATTTATTTACATCTTCAATTCTGCTGACCATTGAAAGAATTCTCTGGGCAAGTTTTCTGATTTCAGTTTCATTGATGCCCATAGTCTGAATGGCCTTGAAAGTTTTTTCTCTGGATTCTGCGATTCTTTTTTTTATTTCCTCTGCTTCAGGAGAATCAGTTTCAGTCTTTTTCAGTTTTGCTGTGTCATTATAAAGCTTTTTGTCTTCATCAAGGACGATCTTCATGCTTTCATGGTATCTTTCCTTCAGATTCCGGAGATCATCAGAAGAAAAATAGAGAAGTCTGTTTATGCAGAGAAATTCTGTAAGTTTAATTTTGCCTGATTCAACCTTTGAATGATCCCTTATAAGTTCATTTCTTAAAAGTTCAGAACTGCATACTGCCTGGGAGATGAGTTTTTCACCTTCTTCAATCTTCTGTGCAAGTTTGACCTCATCATTCTGAGACAGGAGTGAAACTTTTCCTATTTCATGAAGATAAGGACGTATCGGGTCATCCATTGAGCTCATATCATCAGCTGTATGTTTAACAGAAGATGATTTTTCTTTCTTTTTTGCTGCAGCGGGACGTCCTGCCGGAAGCTGAAGAGTTTTAAGACTTCGTTCCTCAACAATTTCTATGCCCATCTGATTAAGAAGACTGAAAATATCTTCAAGCTTGTCAGAATTGAGAAGTTTTTCAGGAAGAATTTCATTGAATTCATCGTAGGTAATTTCGTGGGTTTCCCTGCCCAGTTCCAGAAGAGTTTTAACCTCTTCGTATTCTATTGAAATTTCCTTATTATCCATAAGTTATGGTTTACCTGCCTGTATTTTGAGTCTTGTTTATTTTTCGGATGAAAGTATATTTAATCCTGAAATTTATGTCTAAATGTCAAATATATTATATTAATATAAGCAAATTTATAAAAAATCAAGCTGTCTCTTCTGTTTTTTTATCTTTTTCTGCATTTTTTGACGAAAATATTAACAGAAAACAAACGGAGTTTATTATGATAACAGATATAAACAGCACAATGCTCCGGAACTACTGCACAATGATCAGAAAAGCAGCCGTTCTGGGCGTTCCCATGGAAGATCTTCTGCTTCAGACCAGAAACTTCCACGGAGAAAAATTTGCAGATGCTGTAAAACAGAAACTGCATCTGAACTGAACAGCAGAAAAACTACTTCTTTGATTTTCCTGCAATTCTCATGGATTTGCCGTCCGGATATATCAGAAAAACAGTCTTTTCTGTCTGTTTTGCATACCGGATGGCCATCCATGTATCAGAATCCTTTACCTCAAAGCTTTCCTTTGGCAGAGCGATGATGGCTCTGCATTTATCCGTAATATACCTGTTTCTGATGAACATTGACATGGGTTTTTCCTTAAAAACCTGCACCTTCCCGAAAGTAGATCCTGAAAGAATGTATGAAGAATTTTCTTCCGGAAAAGGTATATAGTTTATGTATGAGGCAAACCTGTACTTGTTGATCAGTTCAGGAAACAGACCGTCAGTTCCCGGAGAATTCCCGGTATATACATTAATCTCCTTGTATGTATCACGGAGTTTAACAAGAACATGGGTCAGACTTTCAGTCTGAAGGGATGTCAGCCCTGTATGGTTTCCTATTAATCCTATTTTAATCATTTTTTTTCTCAAGTGTATTTAAAAGTATTCTGTACATATCGAAACAGTCATCTGTTCCAGCCAGTTCCCTGAAGGAATGCATGGCAAGTGTAGGCACTCCTGCATCAGAAGCCGGGATTCCGGTGCCTGCTGATGTAACCGGACCGATTGTAGTCCCGCAGGAAAGACTGCTGTTCATAACAAACTGCTGAACATCAACCCCTGCATTAAGTGCCATTAATTTAAAAAATGCTGATGTCTCACTGCTGGTTGCATATCTCTGGGAAGCGTTAAATTTTATTACCGGACCTTTATTCAGATAAATATGATGTGACGGGTCCATGGTTTCCCGATAGTTCGGATGAGTTCCGTGGGCATTATCCAGAGAAAGAATCATAGATAACGCAGCCGTACGGCAGTAATCTTCAGCAGAAGGATAAAGCCTTGCCAGAATTTTTTTTAGAAAAGCCCCGTCTGCTCCATGCCAGGAAAGACTGCCGCATTCTTCATGGTCATTGAGAATGGTAATAAACGGAAGGTTTTTCTTAACATCAGATGCTGCTCTGATTATGGCAAAACAGCTGAGCAGATTGTCAAAACCCTGTCCGGTCATAAAATTTCTGGTGAAGCCGCATAAAGAGACACTGCCTGCGTCTGCCAGAAAAAGATCGTGACCCAGAATCCGTCCTCTGCAGTTTATTCCTGTTTCTTCAAGAATCTGCTGTTCCAGCAGCAGTTCAAAATCAGGTGCGGATTCACCCGGTCCAAGAATTCCTGCAACCGGAACCAGTTCTTTCTGAGGAGAAAGATCAGTCTGTCCGTTGGCATTCCTGTTCAGATGTACTGCAAGAGACGGAATGACAGCAACAGGCCTTTTAAAATTTATGAGTACAGAAGATATCTTTTCACCATCAAAGAAAGATACCCGGCCGGCAACTGTAAGATCCCGGTCAAACCAGGTTCTAAGCAGAGGACCTCCGTATACCTCAACGGCAAGCTGAAGCATATTGCCGTTTACGTACAGAGGATCCGGCTTAAGTTTCAGGGCCGGTCTGTCTGTATGGGCTTCTAAAATTCTCAGTCCCTGAAGAGGGTCTGTCTTTTTTGCAGGTGAAAAGGCAGCAATGGAAGAATCGTTTTCCGTTACAAAATATTTTTCCCCGGCCTTAAGATTCCATCTGTCCCTTTCATTCAGCTCTGTGAAGCCTGCCTTCAGCAGCATGGCCTTTATGTTTTTCACAGCATGGAAAGATGTGGGAGAACTGCTGACAAAATCAGACAGCTCCTTATTGAATAATTCTTTCATATCAGAATTCCAGTGATTTAACAGTTCTGGGATATGGAATAACATCCCTTATGTTTTTCATGCCTGTAACATACTGAATAACACGCTCAAATCCCAGTCCGAAACCGGAATGAGGAACTGTGCCGTATCTGCGCAGATCAAGATACCACCAGTAGTCCTTTGGATTAAGACCAGCTGAAAGGAGTCTTTCCATAAGTCTGTCGTAGTCAGATTCCCTTTCACTTCCGCCGATAATCTCACCCAGTCTTGGCACCAGCACATCCATTCCTCTTACAGTCCGCCTGTCCTCATTCATTTTCATGTAAAAAGCCTTGATCTCTGCGGGATAGTCAGTGACTATTACAGGTCCTCTGTATACTTCCTCGGTAAGGAATTTTTCATGTTCACTCTGAAGGTCCATTCCCCATGAAACAGGAAACTGAAATCGGTCTCCGGCCTTTTCCAGTTCGTGGATTCCTTCTGTGTATGTAATTCTGTGAAAATCTGATTTTACAACGGAATTCAGACTCTCTATGACACCTGGAGCAATCCTCTGATCAAAGAAGTCCATATCATCACTGCAGTTTTCAAGAACATGAGAAAAAATGGCCTTTAAAAATTCCTCTGCTGTATCCATGTTCCCGTTTATGCTGCAGAAGGCCATTTCAGGTTCAACCATCCAGAATTCAGCAAGATGCCGTGCAGTATTGGAATTTTCCGCCCGGAATGTCGGCCCGAAGGTATAGATGTTTTTTAGAGCCATGGCATAGGTTTCACCTTCCAGCTGACCGCTGACTGTCAGTGCTGCCCGTTTGCCGAAAAAATCTTCCTCATAGCCAGAGGACTTCAGTTTTTCCGGAGACAGAGTTGTTACCTGAAACATTTCCCCAGCTCCTTCACAGTCGCTTCCTGTTATAATTGGAGTATGAACGTAAAAGAATCCTCTGTCATGAAAAAATCTGTGTATGGCAAAACTCATTTCACTGCGGATTCTGGAAACAGCACCGATTGAATTGGTTCTGGCCCTGAGATGGGCAATGTCCCGGAGAAATTCCAGACTGTGCTTTTTTTTCTGCAGAGGATAATCTGACGGGGACGATCCGGTAATTATGATTTTATCCGCACGAAGCTCAAGAGACTGTTCTTTTCCAGGAGAAGCTGCAAGGATTCCTTCTGCTGTTATGCTGGCACCTGTGCTGATTCCTGTAAGAATTTCAGGACTGCCGAAGTTTTCATCTGCCACAATCTGAAGACTTTTTAAACAGGAACCGTCATTCATTTCAATGAAAGCAAGAGTTCCGGATCTGCGGATGGTACGGACCCATCCCTCTGCAGAAATTCTGCTGTTATCCGGTTTCATTGCAAGAATCTGTTTTACTGTGTTTTGCACTGGCTGCCTCTTTATAAACTGAAAAAATCCGAACAGTTTTGTTACGGATCAGTGAATCAGCGGATAGATTAGAAAGCCCAGGCTGAGCCCCTTAATCAGAGCTCAGCCTTATGACCGGAATCAGATCTTTATGCCGAAGATGGCAAGGACTGATGATACAAACACCAGAATGATAATTGCAGGAAGCACATATTTCATGTATTTTTCTATCCATGCCGGCATCTTAATTCCTTTGCCTGCATTGACTTCTGCAAAGTAATTTTTCCAGCCCCATCCGTAACGGGATGTGCAGAAGAGAACATATATCAGACTTCCCAGAGGAAGAAGAATATTGCTAACAAGAATATCTTCCAGATCAAAGAATCCTTTCCCGAATATCGTTACATTTCCCCATATGTTAAGAGAGAAGATTGCAGGCAGAGACAGAAGCATCAGCAGTCCGATATTGATAAAGGATACAGCTTTTCTGGAAAGCTTTGTTGTCTCCAGCCAGAAAGAAACGATGTTTTCGAATACGGCTATAACTGTTGAAAATGAAGCAAAAATCATGAACAGAAAAAAGAGAGCTCCCCATATACGTCCGCCGGGCATGTGATTAAACAGAGATGCCAGGGTTGTAAACAGGAAGGAAGCACCTACTGAACCTGCATCTGCTGTCTGGCCTCCGTTAAAAGAAAAACAGGCAGGGAAAATAATAAGCCCTGCACAGATAGCAACGAATGTATCCAGACATGTTATGATGGCAGCCTCACCCAGCAGTGATCTGTTTTTGTCAATATATGAACCGAAAATTGCAATGGACCCGATTCCAAGGGAAAGAGTAAAGAATGCCTGTCCCATGGCAGAGAACATTACAGTGGAAATGCCTGATTCCATAAGCTTGTCAAGACTGGGAACAAGGTAGAACTTTATACCCTCAGCTGCATTGTCAAGAGTCAGGGAATGGACTGCAAGGACAACTATCAGAATAAGAAGTCCGGCCATCATGATCTTTGTTATTTTTTCCACACCTTTCTGAAGTCCAAGAGAACAGACAAAGAAGCAAAGAGCAATTACGATAAAGGTATAGAAAATCATCATGAGAGGATCGGAAATCATGCCTACAAAAACATTTCCCGCTGCTTCAGGAGTAACTGCTGATGAAATAGATCCGTTAATGAACTTTATGCAGTAAGTAAGCATCCATCCTGAAATGGCTGTATAGAACATCATGAGCAGATAATTTCCTGCAACTGCCCCGAATTTGAAAATATGCCATTTGGATCCCTTTGGTTCAAGGTTGTCAAAAGATGTAGCAGCTGATGCTTTTCCAGCCCGTCCTACAGAAAGTTCAGCTGTCATAACAGGAATTCCAAGTAGAATAAGGAAAGCAAGATATATAAGAACAAATATTCCGCCTCCGTAGGCACCTGTTGTAATAGGGAAACGGTATACGTTTCCAAGGCCTATGGCACATCCTGCAGAAATGAGAATGAAGCCCAGGCGGGAAGATAATCTGTCTCGCACTGTAAGTACCTCGTTTTGTTAAATTTTTGGTTATAATGGTTTATTTTATGTTTAAAGTCAACTATTTCCCTGCCTTTATTTTCTGCAGGCCTGAACAGGAAATTTTTCATTTCATGAACATGTCATCAGTAAAGAGGAAGTTCACCTGTTACAGGATCAACAGTTTCCGGGTATGCAGGTTCCACGGCCAGACATGTAAGTGTCGGTTCACCGTGAAATTCGGTAAGACCTGCATCCCTGATCAGGGATGTGATCAGACCTGCCTCCTGAGCCTTTCTGTTTATTTCCAGCAGTTCATCCTCGGAGTTTACATAGACACAGACTTTTGCACAGCCTCCGGCAAGCCATTCACTGAGGGCAGAAGATCTGCCGCCTTCATCAAAGAAAAGTGTTCCTTCTTTCCAGGACAGATCCCTGAGCCGGTCCTCTCTGGCAAGGGCGGAAAGGACTGCATCCACGCAGGCATGCCCTGCCTGTGCAGCAGTTTTCCCTTTCCGCATTTTAAGATCGTGTCTGATTACGATCATCATTTTAGGTGAAGACATTCTGTACCTTTCTTTCCTGTTCTTTAAAAAACAGCAGTTGTAGACAGACCTATGTTTGTATTTGTTTCATCTGTTCCGCTGATTCGTCCGTCACCGTTTCTGTCAGTATAGGTTACTGTGTATCTGATATCTGCCCTGACACTGTCTGACATTTTTATTCCAAGGAATGCTCCCCATATCACTCCTTCGTTTTTAAGACGGAATCTGTCCACATTGTTCTGTACATAGTAGATGCCTGCACCGGAAACAGCAGCAATATCTTTCTTAAGCTCCAGATCTGCCCTGATAGAGTGATCAGTTTTGTCTCGGTCCTTTGTTCCGAAATCCATTGCATGATATTCGCATCTGCCTGAAAGAACATCAAATATATTCAGCTTTATTCCGGCAAGGAATCCCCTGAGAGCAGGAGCTTCGTCAAGCTCGTCTTTTTTTGTAACAACAGCAAGTTTGTCATCCCCGTCCAGAACAAAGCCGGCTCTCTGAATGTCATAGGTCTCGTTATAGTATCCGAAAATGAATTTTTTTGAATTGAATCTGTAATCACCGTAAAGCTCCAGAACATCAGAGAAACGGAAGCGTACACCAGGCACAGTACATCCCCATCCGCCTTTGTTCACAGACTGTGCAAACTGTCCGTAAACATTCATTTTAAATAAGGAGCCGTTAAAAACAAGGAAATCAGCATCTCCTGCCCAGAAACCTGTTCTGGACCGCATGTCATTATAACGGGCAGCATCCTTCGTAATAATGCCGAGGGAAACAAGCTCATCAATAGAAGCCTGACTGACTCCGTGATCTGCATAATAATCTGCTAAGGTTGCATATCTTTTGTCATCAGGATATTCGTCGATTCTGTCAGGAACTCCGTCATCATCCCGGTCATGAAGGCCTTTGTATTCATTCAGGTCTCCTGCAAGGGATGCTCCGACCTGCAGACGTGTGAAAGGTTTTACAAAGAAACGGCCTCCTCCCATCAGGGCCTTGTTCCGGCCTCTGAGTTCCTTGAAATCCCCTGCAGTGATTCTGGCTCCGCAGACTGATGTCTCAAAGCCGGCATCTAAACCAATCCTTTTATAGGACGGATATTCAGTTGTGTTTCTGTACCCTGAAAGGATTATCCCGTTTCCAAGAGTCACAGAATCAATTCTGCCGATTTTAATAAAGAATGGATCTCCTTCAGATCCGTACTTGATATAACTGATTTTGTCCGGATAGTCCTTCCATTCATCCCAGTCTTCGGTGCGGATCTTTCCGTTTTCATCGAACAGAAGGTCAAGATCCAGGGCAGCAGAAAATTTTCCAAAGCTTATTACAGGCTGCAGTCCAATCTGCTGGTAGTTGACTCCGTCAATATTTACTGAACCTAAAACAGCTCCGGCTGAAAAAGAGGTACCGTCTGAACTGCGGCTGATGCTGCCTCTCATTTGGGCTGAAGAATCAGAAGAAACAGGAACATTTACTGACACAGAATCTGCATAAGCAGAAAGCGGCAGAATCACTGCAGTCAGACATATCAGAATTAAAAATCTCATAAAATACTCCGCTTAAATTTAATATCTGTACCCGGCCATTCTGTCTGCCAGGGATTTTCTGTAGAGTTCCCAGTCTGTCAGAGGAGCAGCTGCAATTCCTTCATCGCAGGCAGCTTTCGCAACAGCAGGAGCAACATATTCTATCACTCTGTGATCAAAGGGTTTAGGAACAATGTACTCTTTTCCAAAAGTAAAATTTCTTCCGTAGGCTCTGATGATTTCAGGAGGAACCGGTTCCTTTGCCAGAGCAGCAAGAGCCCTTGAAGCGGCAATCTTCATGCTGTCAGAAATATCCGAAGCCCGTACATCAAGAGCTCCCCTGAATATAAAAGGAAAACACAGAACATTGTTAACCTGATTAGGATAATCACTGCGGCCTGTAGCAATTATTATGTCATCCCTGGCAGCAGATGCTTCCTCATAGGAAATTTCAGGAACAGGATTGGCCATGGCAAAGACAACTGGTCTGTCGTTCATGGACCGGACCATTTCCTTTGAAACAAGATTTCCTGCAGAAACGCCTACAAAAACATCAGCCCCGGCTATAGCCTCTGCAAGAACTCTTTTTTTTGTTTCCACGGCAAACTTTTCCTGCTGGAGAGTCATTTTTCTGCCTCTGTAAATAACTCCGTCAATATCGCACATTATGATGTTTTCTTTTTTAACTCCTGCCCTGACAAACATTGATGCACATGAAATGCCTGCAGCTCCGGCTCCGTTGAAAGTGACTTTGAGATCGGACAGTTTTTTGCCGGCAATTTCAGCAGCATTTATCAGTGCAGCAG
>JAZRYV010000127.1:0-1343 GCA_045600925.1 Spirochaetota bacterium | reverse complement strand
GATAATCTCCCTTATTAATACTCATCCGGGGCTCAAGTCAAGGATCGGCACGAAAAACGGAAAACCGGTATTTATAAGAAGGGAAAACTGGATTCCTGAATTCGCAGAATACGATCTTTCTTTCAGCCCTGGTATTGAGTTTTTTAAAGGACGGATACGCAAGTTTGATATTATGAACGAGGATCTGATCCGGTGTGAAATATACCGCTGTGGAAAAGAAGTTTATCTGTTTATTGATATTCACCATCTGATTTTGGACGGGTATTCAATCTGGCTGTTTTACAGAGATTTCAGAGAATATCTTGAGCGCAATATGATGTCGGCAGAAAAAACAGATTTTTATGAAATGCTAGAGGAAGATCTGGCTTATAGAAAAACAGAAAAATGCGAGGAGGACAGAAAGTATTACGATAGGCTGCTGCTTGAATATCCTCCTGCGAAGTATCCGGAAAGTGTCTGTCCCGACAGAGATGTTCCGGTTTATGCAGACCTGACCAAAACAGTAAATACAAAAGGAATCCACGAAAAATGCATAAAAGAAAGCATCAACTGTTCAGATGTGTTCCTTGCAGCATTTTCAGAGGCATTAAAGAAAAAAATACAGAGTAAGGACTTCAGCATTTATATGTTCTTTAACGGCAGGGAAAAGAAGGATACAGAGCATACGTCAGGATGCTTCTATAGACATATGCCGGTAACCTTCGGTTCTGACGACGAATCTTCATGCCTGTCCGATTATATAAGAAAGCTGAGCAGTCAGATAAAGGAATCCATGAAATATATCTATCATTATGATCTGCATGATGAATATTCGGACAGACATTTCATAGTGTATAATTATCTGGCTGATTACGAAAGAAAGATGTCGTCAGAAAAGCGGGAGGATGCAGTTATTATTATGCCTGAATACGACTTTGCAAATATTCCGCTGCAGCTCAAGGTACTTTATACAGGAAAAGAGAACAGCGTGATAGCAGTCAGTTATAATGCAGGAATGTATTCGGAACAGGATATGAGTGAGCTGCTCTCAGAAGCGGCACAGGCAGTTGAGAAATATATTCTTAGTTAAAGACAGGTGCAGAAAATGGCTTTTTTGGAAATCGAAACTCTCAAAAAAATTTTCGGAAAAGAAAATGTACTGAACGGAATAGATTTCCGCATGGACAAGGGTGAGCTGGCAGTCATTGTCGGCGCTTCAGGCTGCGGGAAAACAACATTTCTGCGCCTTCTTGCAGGTCTTGACCGTGCGGATTCCGGAAAGATTCTCCTGGATGGAAATGATATCACAGAAACAGAACCCGGGAAGAGGGGTATAGGAATGGTTTTTCAGAAGTATTCACTTT
>JAZRYV010000126.1:0-5641 GCA_045600925.1 Spirochaetota bacterium | reverse complement strand
GGACCAACAAGGAAAAGCTTCCTTCAGGAGCTGTGTCCCTTCTGCTGGAGCATATCAGCCGTCTGTATAAGGTCAGTGGTGATGGCCAAAAGGAAGCATCGGATCTTCTTGTGACAAAACATCCTCTGCAGGCTTTCAGTTCCAGATACTTTACGGGGAAGGAAAAATTATTCAGCTACAGAAAGGCAGAGTGTGCTGCTGCAGAAAAATTCAGCAGGCGTGGTACGATCCTTGCAGAGAAGGAGACAGAGAAAAAATTCCGGCAGTCAGAGGTCTATCCTGAGGAAAGGAAACAGCTGAAGATAAATGACCTTATAAGCTTCTTTAAAAATCCCCAGAAATTTTTCCTCTGCTACTGTATGGGGGCATATATGGATACTGAGGAATCAGGCGGCTCCGATGATGCAGAAATTTTTGAGCCGGATAATTTAACAAAGTATGATGTTCAGAATGGAATTCTGCGAAAGCTTATGGGGGATGCAGCAGATGATGTTCTGGCTCCTGAACTGAAGAGAAGATATCTTTCTGTAAGCGGAATTATGCCTGTGGGTGTTCCGGGAACAAAACTGCTGAAAAAATGGGAGAAAGAGGCTCAGATTTTTTTTGATGAATCAGTGCAGCCTGTTATTCAGGGCAGGGAAAAGATGAACTTCCTTATTGATACAGGGGAGATTCTGGACGGATACTCCATCTGCGATTCCGTTGATGTTTACAGAAAGCAGGGAGAAAAGGATCTGCTGTTCAGCTGCAGACCTGCCAGGTTAAAGGGCAAGGATGTTATAAGGCAGAGAATTTCCATGCTGGCAGCTGCCTGTTCAGGGTTCAGTGGCACAGGACTTTATGCGGCAGCTGACAAGCAGAAATCTTTTCCGGCAGTTTCCAGGGAAAAGGCCATGGCCGAACTGAAAAAGATACTTAAGCTTTATCTGGAAGGCCGGAAAAAGCCGGTGGCCTTTTTTACCGATGAGGAAGACTGGTCATGGGAGCTGTTTACTGCTATGGGAAAAAAATCAGTCCAGGAGCTGGAGAAAGACTTTGGGGACTGTCCGGAATCCTCAGGTGATCCATATGCAGATTATTTGCTGAATGAATGCAGGGATATATATACATTTAAAGACTGTGTGGCCTGTGCAAAGACTGTGTTCGGAAAACCAGAAAAGGAGGAAGAATAATGACGGCAAAGACATCTGAAAAGAAATATGAAAAATTTGATCCACTCACTTTTCCTCTGTCCGGAACCAGACTGGTGGAGGCCAGCGCAGGAACCGGTAAAACCTACAGCATCTGCCTTCTTTTCCTGAGGCTTCTCCTGGAAGAGAAACTTAAAATCGGTGAAATACTTGTGGTGACCTTTACAAAGGCTGCAGCAGGAGAACTGAAGGAAAGGATCCGGAAATTTATCCTGGATGCCATTGACTGGTGCGAAGGTCTTGAAAACGACAATGAACAGATAAAAAAGATTCTGGATAAGAAAACAGTAAGGGAGAATGAACCTCTTAAGCTGCTTAAGGAGGCCTTCCTCTGCATAGATGAAGCAGCAGTCTTTACAATCCATGGTTTCTGTCAGAGAATTCTGGGGGACAATGCCTTTGAAACAGACAGTTCTTTCGGAACAGAGATGGCAGGGGACGACGGCAGTTTTGCAGGAGAAGCTGTTCTGGATTTTTACAGAAAAATTATATGTCCGGATAAATCCCTGCTGGAAACGGATGCTGATTTTTCTTTCAGTGAATTCAGTGAGTTTGCCGGCAGCTTTTCAGGAAAAGTATATGATGTGCTTTTCGTCCATCCTGATGACATAGAGGCAAAAAACAAATATGCCTTTCAGGGAAAGATGCTGGAGTATATTAAGGAGGATCTGCCGGCCAGAAAGAAAAAGCAGAATGTTAAAACATATAATGATCTGCTGACCTGTACGGCTGCTTCTCTGGAAAATCCTGCTTTTGTAAAAGCTGTTTGCAGCAGATACAGGGCAGCCATGATAGATGAGTTTCAGGATACGGACCCTGTTCAGTACAGTATTTTTAAAACTTTCTTCTCTGCAGGTAATAAAAAGGAGAGGGAAAAGAAAAAACTTTTCCTCATCGGGGATCCGAAGCAGTCCATATACAGATTCCGGGGGGCTGATATATTTTCCTATCTGAATGCAGCAAAGGATGCTGACGGTATTTATTCCATGAATACCAACTACAGATCCGCTCCTGAATTTATTGAAGCTGTGAACAGTATTTTTAAAAGAGATAATCCTTTTTTTATGGGAGATGATGTTTCCTATCATAAAGTGGATGCAGGTATTAAGGATGAAGGTCTTCTGAAGGATAAAAAAAACAAAGGTTCTCTGGTAATCTGGAAGAACAGTTTTAAAGGTAAAGGTGAATTTGAAAAAGGAATCTGTGAGTATGTGGCAGATGAAATCATCCGTCTGACGGCTGAATGTTCAATCGGGTATAAGGATGAACAATCCGGCAAAATAAAGTACAGGCAGGCAAGACCAGGAGATATTGCTGTTCTGGTCAGTACATGGAAAGACGGAGAAAGAATAAAGTCCTGTCTGGACGATTCCGGGATTCCTTCAGCCATGAACGGCAGCGGGAATGTCTTTCAGTCTCCGGAAGCTGCAGCCCTGAAGCTTATTCTCAGAGCCTTTGCTGAGCCTAAAAATGAAGGCTTTATAAAGGGGGCTCTCTGTTCAGGGCTGATCAGAATTTCTCTGAAGGAACTGGATGACTATAATCAGAAGGACGAAGTCAGGGAACTTCACGGAGAAAGATTTTTAAACTGCAGCAGACGCTGGGAAAAGCACGGTATTCTTGCAGCTCTTACTCAATTCAGGAAGGATTATGACATAACAGGCAGAATCATTGCAGGAGAAAGGGGAGAAAGAACTCTTACCAACTTTAATCATCTGACAGAGCTTCTCCATGCAGAAGAAAAGTCCGGCTGTTACGGAACTGCCGACCTGCTGACCTGGTTTAATGAACAGACAGGAGTGACTTCCGGAGATACAGAGGAAGCTGCAGATGAAAAGAAGCTCCGTCTGGAAACGGACGAAGCTGCTGTTGCCATTACAACTATTCACGGCAGCAAGGGACTGGAGTATCCCATAGTATTTGCTCCATTTCTGCTGAAAACGGGGTTCCCCGGAAATAATAACCAGAATTATGTTCTGTATCATGACAGGAAAAAAAATAACAGAATTTACCTGAAGCTGGGCAGCTATACAAACACTGTGAAGGAGCAGTATCCGGAAAGAACTGACGAACAGAATCAGTTTATAGAAGAAAATCTCTGGGACAATCTGCGTCTGGCCTATGTGGCCGTTACAAGGGCAAAGTACAGATGCTATCTGGCCTGGAGTACTGATTATAAAAGCAACAGAGCAGTATATTCCAATGAACCGGAAAAGATGAAAAACATCTGTGCTGCAGGCTACTATCTGGATGACGCATTAAAAGGGGAAAACAAAGAACTTGAAAAATATGTTTCCGGACTGCCGAAGCTGACGGACAGAATCTACACTCCTGAATCTTCTTCTGATGAGTTCCATGCAGAAACTTTTACCGGGGAGATTTCATCCGACAGGAAAATTTCAAGTTTTACTGCAATCAGCAGCAGCATGAAAGAATCAGAACAGGCATCTGCAGCATATATGGAAGTACAGAAGGAAGGAACAGAACCTGACAGTGAACAGAAGGGCATCTTTGCATTTCCAAAGGGAAGCCGTGCAGGTACTGATCTGCATAGAATTTTTGAAAAAACTGATTTCCGGCAGGATCCTGCCTCCCCGGAATACATGGAGCAGGTGAAGGAACTGCTTCCTTCCTATGTGGAAAATGATTCCTGGAAATATTCAGATGTGGTGAAGATGGTGCAGGATACTCTGCAGGCAGAGCTTCCCGGGCAGAATTTCCGGCTGGCTGATATTCCCATGAAGGATCGTTTTTCGGAAATGGAATTTCATTTTTCCGTTCCGGAGAAAACGGATCTGGATCTGAGTTTCGTAAAAGGGTGCAGCGACCGGAAGGCAGGCTTCCGTGGATTCCTGACTGGTTTTATAGATCTTGTATTTCAGAAGAACGGGAAATACTATATTGTGGACTGGAAATCCAATCATCTGGGGCAGAACAGGGAGAACTATACACAGGATTCTCTGGAAGATGTAATGACATCACACTATTATCACCTTCAGTATCTTATCTATACTCTGGCTCTTCATCTTTATTTAAAGCAGAGGATGTCTGGCTACGAATATGATAAAGATTTTGGCGGAGTTTTCTATGTGTTCCTCCGTGGAACAGGTTTCGGAAGCGGCTGCGGTTTCTATCATGTAAAGCCGGCTTTTTCTCAGGTAGAAAAACTTATGAAATATTTCGGAATGGGTGAAAAATATGGCAGATGACACACTTAAGACCATAATGCCTTCCTGGCTTGATAAACTGTACAGAACCGACGGACTTGCAGCCGGGCTGGCAGAATTAATATACAGAAACGATTCCACGGAATACGCAGAGACTGCTGCACTTACCGGAGCTCTGCTTGTCAGAAAACTTGCCGAAGAAAAGGAGATCTGCATCTGTCCTGAAGACCTGGCAGACAGACTCTCTGAGATTCTGGAAAAAATGGAAATATGTGCTGACCCTGTTCCTGCTTCCATGGAAACAGGTAAGGACTGGATTTCTGCTCTGGAAAAATCTTCAGCTGTTTCAGTAAAGAAGAAGGCAGGGAAGGAGCCTCAGGAACTTCGTCCTCTGTTTATGGAAGAATTTTCTGCAGGGAAGAAAAATTTCCACAGAATATATCTGCAGAAGTACAGATCCTTTGAAAAGACAGCGGCTGACAGAATTCTGGAGCTGGCCGGTTCTTCTGCTGTAACAGGTTCCGGTGAAAAATCTTCTGCGGCTGATCTTCTGTTTACAAAGGACTCAGCTGAGCAGAAGGCCGCTGCACTTAAAGCCATGTCAGGAAGATTCACTGTTATTTCCGGCGGGCCAGGCACAGGTAAAACCACAGTTGTAGCAAAACTGCTTTTAATGAAGCTGCTTAAGCAGCCGGACATGACCTTTGCCCTTGCTGCACCAACAGGAAAGGCTGCAGCCAGAATGAACGAGGCTCTGCTGAAAAGCATCAGCACCATGGAGAAAGATTTTTCTGAAGAAAAATATCCGGAGTTTCGTCCCTGCTTTGAACGGATGAAGGAAGTATCCGGTGTTACGATTCACCGTCTGCTGAAGGCCATGGGCACTTCCGGAAAATTTCGTATGAATGCAGACAGCAGACTGCCTCAGGATCTTGTCATTATAGATGAGGCATCCATGGTGGATGTATCCCTTATGTCGAAACTTCTTTCCGCAGTAAAGGAGGAGGGCTCCGTGATCCTTCTCGGGGACAGCGATCAGCTGTCCTCCGTTGAGCCGGGATCTGTTCTGGCTGATGTGTGTTCCAGAGATGCAGACAGTCATGTTAAGGACAGAATCGGATTCCTGACCCGGAGCTGGAGATTTGATCCTCAGAAGGGTATAGGACGTCTCAGCAGAGCCATCAGACAGGAGAATGATGAGGAGATCCTTGCTGCCCTGAATGACGGGAAAGAGGTACAGTTCATTGAAACTGACAGTCCGGAGGAAGAACTGAAAAAACTGAT
>JAZRYV010000125.1:0-5280 GCA_045600925.1 Spirochaetota bacterium | reverse complement strand
ATCTGGGTAGCCAGCCTTATACGCTGAGCTTCACCTCCTGACAGGCTGCCGGAGGCCCTGTCCAGTGTGAGATACTCAATCCCCACTTCATTCAGAAAACGCAGTCTGCCAAGAATCTCCTTGAGGACCTGCTTTGAAATCTTCTCCTCCACAGGAGAAAGTTTCAGAGAAAAAAAATATTCATAAGCCTTCCCTATTGACATGGCAGTCATATCAGCAATGCTTTTGTCTCCGATCTTCACAGCAAGGACTTCTTTTTTAAGACGATGCCCGTCGCATTCATCGCAGACCTGACGGGTCATGTACTTTTCCATCCAGATGCGCATGTCCTCTGAACCGGTCTCATTATAACGCCTTTCCAGATTGGGGATTACTCCTTCAAAGGCTGCCGAATACTTATATTCACCGTTGTAAAATTTAAGGTCAAAATTCAGCTTCTTTCCGCGGGAACCATAGAGGATAACATCCCTGATTTCACGGGGAAGTTTTTTCCAGGGAGTGTTCTCATCAAACCCCATGGAACGGGCAATGGAATGAATCTTGTCCATAAACATGGAATGGGCTCCCCAGACGGAAACAGCCCCGTCCACCAGGGATTTATCAGGATCATCAATTATTTTGTCCGGATCAAAGGTCATAAGGAACCCGAGGCCGCTGCATTTTTCGCAGGCTCCGTAGGGGCTGTTGAAGGAAAACATTCTGGGAGACAGCTCAGGTATGGAAATACCGCAGTCCGGACATGAAAGGCTGGTAGAAAAAAGCTGCTCATTTTCACCGGAAATAACTGTAACAAGACCGGAGCCAAGCTCAAGAGCTGTCTCAACTGAATCAGTCAGTCTTGGACGGATACTTTCCTTTACAGCAATACGGTCCACAATAATATCTATTGAATGACGGAATGTTTTCTGCAGGGAAATCTCTTCATCAAGAGTATGAAATTCACCGTCTATGCGGACTCTGGCATAGCCTTTTTTCCTTGCCTTGTCGAGCACATCAGCATGGGTTCCTTTTTTGCCGCGGATCACAGGGGCAAGAATCTGAAGTCTGGTTCCTGCAGGAAAGGAAACAAGCTGTTCAATAATCTGGTCAATAGACAGTGCGGTGATTTTTCTTCCGCATTCGGGACAGTATGGGACTCCGATTCTGGCATAGAGAAGACGGAAATAGTCATATATTTCCGTTACTGTGCCAACAGTGGACCTTGGATTTTTATGAACTGTTTTCTGTTCAATGGAAATAGCCGGCGACAGTCCGTCAATAAGATCCACATCCGGCTTTTCCATAAAGCCGATGAACTGTCTGGCATAGGCAGACATGGATTCTACATATCTTCTCTGCCCCTCTGCATAAATGGTGTCGAAAGCCAGAGAAGATTTTCCAGAACCGCTTAGGCCTGTAATGACCACAAGCCTGTCTCTTGGTATCTCAAGGGAAATATTTTTCAGATTGTGCTCTCTTGCTCCCCTGATGATAAGGGAACGCTCTGTCATAAAGGATCAACCTGAGCAGAACCGCACATCGGACAGGTTACTTCGTGCTCATCCTCCTCGTCATCAAAATCTCCGGCAGAAGCAAATGGTTCTTCCCAGCGATAATCACATTCCTCGCAGGCATAGCTTACTGTGTAGGTTCTGCCGCCTTCCTCTCTGTCCTCATCGAACTCATCATCTTTAAATTCATCTTCATCGGAAAGTTCTTCTTCATCAAGATTTTCTTCGTAGAACTCATCCTCATATACTTCATCATCAAATTCTTTTTCGTAATGTTCAGAACGTTTTCTCATGAGTCATAACCTCTCTGATTTTAAGCCCACCGGCCATTGAAAGACACAATGGAAACAGACTGTGAATTGTCAAAAATAATTTGTTATTCTTTTTACCCTCAAGCAAAGCATAAAACATGCAGTTTTCACAGGAAAACCAGCTGTCAGGGGCAGAAGCAGTATTTAAGGGCGGATGCTCTGTTTCCCGGAATCACTGTTTCCGGTGTCAGTAATTATTATATCCCAGAAGCCCCACATTCCCTTTGTCTGCAGTGCAGGTGCAGTCTGGCTGCATTCCTCAAACCTTACAAAAATCTTTCCCGAAGCAGTAATCTCTGCAGGCAGTGGAATCACAGGGGCCCTGTCCAGTTCAGTAAAGGCCCATGTGCCCACATGAATCCAGGGATACCGGCCTCCCCTGACATACATCTTAAGCAGAGACGGAATATTAACATCACCTGGATTTCTGAACCTGACAGCATCCGGAATAATAGAGTAAAATCTGCCGGCCACTGTTCCGTCCACGGAAAACTCCAGCAGTTCTCCGTCAGGGATGTAGCCTGCAATGCCGTCGGATACAGGACCTTCATCTTCCATAAGATACAGCCCCATGGATCTTCCCCATTCATATATAACCTCTGCCTTAACAGGATACATCATTTCAGGACAGGAAGCATCACCAGGATTTATTATTATCACATGATCAGGCGAAGCATACAGACAGAGTCCTGCAAGGCATAAAATCACTGTTATTACAAAACATGTTATTTTTACAAATGGCTTCATATTACAACAAATGAAAATCAAAAGAACCCCCGTCAAGAAATTTAAACCTGCGGGACTGTAAAACTGTATAATACTTGAAAAATAACGGCACAGATTACACTGTACCACAGAAGCCCATACAGGAGAGAAAAAAATGAACAGCAGAGAAAAATTTATATGGTGGAAACACGGCATCATTTATCATATCTACCCCAGAAGTTTCTGTGACAGCAACGGAGACGGAATCGGAGATATTCCCGGAATAATTTCAAAGCTGGATTATCTGAACCATCTTGGAATTGATGCCATATGGCTTTCACCTGTTTTTGCCTCGCCTATGAAGGATATGGGATATGATGTAAGCAGCTACAGGGAGATAAACCCTGAATACGGCACAATGGCTGATTTTCAGAAACTTCTCAAAACTGCACATTTAAAAAAAATTAAGATAATACTGGATATTCCTGTAAACCATACATCAGATCAGCATCCCTGGTTTATTGAATCCGCCTCCTCAAAGGATTCCCCTAAAAGAGACTGGTATATATGGCACAAAGGCACAGGAGAGAAAAACCGCAGCGGACAGAGAAACTACCCTAACAACTGGAGGGCAGCTTTCGGAGGAAGGGCATGGACATGGGATCCGTCCACAGAAGAATTCTGGCTCCACAGCTTTTTAAAGGAACAGCCGGACCTGAACTGGAGAAATCCGGAGGTAAAAAAAGCCATGTTCAGGGAACTTGAGTTCTGGATGGATATGGGCGTGGACGGTTTCAGGCTGGATGTAGCCAACTGCATAAGCAAACATCCGGATCTTCCCGACAACCCTTACATAAATCTGTCCGGATATCCCAGAATGTACGACTTCCAGATTCACAACAATGACCGGAACCAGCCGGAATCCCACGAAATATACAGGGATCTGCGGAGGCTTCTGGACAGACACGGAGCCGCTGCAGTTGGAGAAATTCTGGCCAACGAAGGACGAAACGAACATTTCATTGCTGCATCCTATCTGGGAGAAGAGGGAGATGACGAACTTAACCTTGCCTTTGACTTTTCCATAATGCATGCAAAATTCAATGCTGAAAAAATTCTTGAAATACTCATAAACTGGTACAGATCCATTCCAAAATACGGATGGCCGTGTCATGTATTATCCTGCCATGACAAGTCAAGAGCCTTCACCAGGCTGGCAGGCAATTCCATACAGAAAGCAAAGATTCTTGCAGCACTTCAGCTGACACAGAAAGGAACACCATTCATCTACTACGGGGACGAACTGGGCATGAAGGACGGATCCCCGTCCAAAAACCAGCTGTCTGATCCTGTAGGAAAGAGATACTGGCCCTTTAACAAAGGAAGGGATCCATTCCGTACACCAATGCAGTGGGACTCATCAAAAAATTCAGGCTTTACAGAAGGAATTCCCTGGCTGCCTGTAAACGATGACTACAGAACAGTGAATGCCGCCAGAGAAGAAGAAAAACAGAATTCCATGCTCAGCTTCTATAAAAGACTCATCAGCCTGAGAAAAAGCGAAGAGGCTCTTTATGCAGGTGAATGGATTCCTGTTGACGGAGGACAGGATATCATCTCTTATTACAGGAAATCAGGAAACACGGTATTCCTTATCGCATTAAATTTTTCTGACAAAGGACTGATATGCAGGCTGTCTGACAGCTTCAGGTATGAAACGGAAATCTCTACCCAAAGACAGAAATACGACAGACTTTCAGCAAAGAACTTTTTACTTGCTCCGTATGAAGTTCTCATAGCCAGACGAACAGGGGAATAACTGCCATGAAATCAGCAGCCATAGGAATTGACATAGGTGCGACCTGGACGAAATATACGGTTATGACAAGGGACGGTGAAACCCTTGTTAGCGGAAGAATCCCCACTTCCGGACATGTCACATTCCAGCAGTATCTGGATGATCTGGTAATGACCATAAAACCTCTGATTTCCTCTGTTGGAAATGAAGTTCAGATTGCAGGAGTCGGCATAGGCGCTCCCAACGGCAACTACTATTCAGGCTGCATAGAACATGCTGCGAACCTTCCCTGGAAAGGCATTCTGCCCGTTGTCAGAGACCTTTCCGACAGATTCGGTCTGCTTGCTGTCATGACAAACGATGCAAACATTGCAGCCATCGGAGAAATGTTTTACGGGAAGGCAGGAAATCTCAAAGATTTCATAAGCATAACACTTGGAACAGGGCTTGGAAGCGGCATAGCAGCCGGAGGAAGACTGCTTCTTGGCGCTCACGGGATTGCAGGCGAACTGGGACATACACTGGCAAAACCAGATGGAAGAATCTGCGGATGCGGGAAAAAAGGATGTCTGGAAACCTATGTATCATCTCCTGGTGTGGTGAGAACAGCACTTGAACTTATGGCAAAATACAGACAGCCCTCACCTATGAGAAATACAGCTCCAGCAGACCTGACATCGGAAATGATATGCAGATTTGCCGGAGAAGGAGATCAGACAGCCCTTGAGGTCTTTGAGTTTACAGGGAAAATACTGGGAATTAAGCTGGCAGATGCAGTTCAGCATACGGATCCGGAAGCCATCTTCTTCTCAGGAGGTCTTGCTGCAGCAGGAGATCTTCTCCTTGTCCCTGCAAAAAAGTACATGGAAGAAAATCTTCAGACAGCTTTCAGAAACAAAGTGCCTCTTATCCTTTCCGGCCTGCCTCCGGAAACAGGAGCTGCATCCGGAGCCTGTGCCCTTGTATGGATGGAGAC
>JAZRYV010000124.1:0-3144 GCA_045600925.1 Spirochaetota bacterium | reverse complement strand
AAGGTGATGAAGTTCTTGTTTACTGTGATGCATCAGTCAGGAAATCCTTTTTTATGGATTACTGCTGTTCCGCCGGCTTTGCAGGAACTGTATTTATGGCTGGAATCCCCGGCTGTATCGGAGGCGGAATATTTATGAATGCAGGAACCGGGGACGGTTCTTTCGGAGATATTCTGGAAACGGCATATGTCTCTGACAGAACAGGAGCTGTAAAAGTAATTCCTTCGGAAAAAATGGTCAGAGCTTACAGAAGCTTTTTCCTTGAAGAAGGATCTGTCATTACAGGTGCAGTTTTTCGCCTGAGGAAAGGAGACTCTGTTCTGCTGAAGAAACAGACATCGGAGATTCTTGCCCAGCGGAGGATGAAACACCCTCTTGAGTACCCATCAGCAGGGTCTGTCTTTAAAAATCCGGAAGGTCATTTTGCATGGAAACTTGTGAACGATTCCGGTCTGAGAGGAAGAAGCATTGGAGAAGCTCAGGTTTCTGAAAAACATACGAATTTCATCGTAAACAAAGGCAGAGCCTCTGCTGCAGATATTCGCAGTCTGATACGTCTTGTTCAGGTAACCGTTCTGGAAAAGACAGGTGTTCAGCTGGAACCTGAAGTTAAATTCATTGGAGATTTCTGAAATGACTGAAGATTTCATGAACAGAAATCTTTATTCAGTGAAATTCTGTGCCCTGGATCTGGAAACAACAGGAATAAATCCTGCTGTTCATAAAATAATTGAAACAGGAATGGTTTCTTTTACACTGAACGGAATTGAAAAACGTTATCAGTTTCTCTGTGATCCCGGAATTCCCATTACAGAAGAAAATTCTTCTATTCATGGGATAACAAACAACATGGTAAAAGGACGTCCTCTTTTTCATACTGCGGCTGCAGATATAATTTCATTTATCGGAAATTCGGTGCCGGTGGGCCATAATCCCGGCTTTGATCTCAGGTTTCTTGCTCAGGAAACCTGCGATGCCGGAAAAACATTTATTCCTGAACATGGCGCTGTTGATACAGTTATTCTTGCCAGGAAAGCTTTCCCGGATGCTCCAAATCATAAACTGGAAACTCTCTGCGATTATCTGGATATAAAATCTGCTCATCACCGTGCTCTGGAAGATGCAGAGGCTTCCATGAAAGTATTTATGCTGGTAATGAAAAAACTTGATCCTGGCAGAAAATGGACCATGGGTGATCTTGTAAAATATCACGGTGATTTAAAAACTGTGCCTGCTGTCATCCGTAAACGTCTCAATCCGGACACATTCATGGGAATGATAAAGGGAAGAAGATACCGGATTGTATACCACAATGCGGAAGGTATTACAACTGAAAGAGATATAATTCCGGCTAAATTTTATACATGCGACAGGAAAAACTATGTATCTGCTTTCTGCTTTCTTCGGAATACGGAAAGAGTTTTTGACACAAGTCGAATAAAGAGTGTTGTAGAAATAGAACAGTAGCTAATACTGCAGCTGTTATTGCTGAGATTTTTTCTTTTTCACAATATCTGTTTTTGGTCTTGCTGCCGTTCCTGAAACATTTATATGAATGCGGTCTGATTCATCCGTAAACTGGATCAGCATTGTGCGGAAATCTGAAAGCACAGGAGATTCCGGATCAATAAAGATCTTAAGATTAAGTACAGAATTTCCTAAAACAGGAGCTGTTTCTATACTTCCTGTAATATCTCCGTTTAAGTCACCGGAGATTTTAAGCTGTTTTATTGAAACTGTTTTATCTTTAATGACTGAATTAAGGTTTACTGAAGATATTTTAACAAGTTCAGGAAGAATAAATCCCATGCCGCCGGGAATCTCGAAGTTTTCGGAGGCAATGCGGATTCCGGCAAGGATTAGCTTCAGTGTTCCGTCAGAAGGAAGACCTGTTTTTCTGTCCAGAGTCAGATCAATGTCTGCAGAAAGATCTCCGTCAGCCTTTATCGAGTCTCTGCTCCATGATATTTTTTCCAGATCAAGATTCCCTTTGTACTGATCAGAAACCATCTTAAGAAAAGAAAAATTTCCGATCAGGGATTTTATGGCAAGTCTGGAATCATCACGAAAACATATCTCAACGCCCTCTGCACTGGAACTTCCCAGCAGATTCAGATCAAGAGATTCTATGTTTACTGTTTTCAGAATCTTTCCTTCAAGGCCTGCAAGCTTTGATTTTACAGCAGATTCAAAAGGAAATGTCAGAAACGTGAAAAAAACTGTCAGCAGTACTGCAAGAATAACATACCGTTTAAAATAAGGCAGACCTGCCATATCCTTTATACGCTCTTTAAGTTCGTTTAAAAAATTCAGCAGTATTTTTTTTATATTTTCAGTCTTCATTTTTACCTGTTATTGCTGTTTATAGCTGTCAAAGCTTACAGTCATATCATAGTTTTTGCGTTCTTTGACAGCCTGATTGATTCTCAGGGAAGATGTCTTTATGAGTTTTCCTGAATTTTCCATATAGTAGAGAAAATTCAGTGCGGAGCTGATGCTTATGCCTTCAAATTTTACATCAGTGGTGATCTTCTTCATTTTATTCTGAAGACTGGTCTCTTTGTCTCTGTTGTAAATTTTGTTCCCTGAGATGCCTGACTTCTGTGCATTTTCTTCAACGAGGGCTGAAACACCCTTTGTATCTTTCAGCATGGCCTCTGTTGCTTTGTTCTTTTCTCTGATTTCCCTGTACTGTCTGCAGATGTTTTCCATTTCTTTAAGCTTTAAAAGAGCAGATGATCCAGAAGTGTTTATGGATTCCCTGAAGGACATAACTGGTTTTATAAGCCCGTAGAATATTATAAGAATACCGGCAAAGACGGCCAGCAGTTTTAAAAGATTTTTTTCTCTTGAAGAAAGTGTCATTTCCGGCCTGCCTTGTCTTTTTTCAGTTTTATTGTCAGTGAAAAGTTTGAATTTCCTTTTTTGGAAGAAGAAATATTCAGTGAAACAGAATCATATTTACCTGACTGCTGGAGTTTTTCCTTAAAGCTGTCTATTCCTGTTCCGGAGGCTGATGAGCCTTCTATGCGGATTGAACTTTCACTTATTACCAGAGTTTTCATTTCAAAGGAAGGATCTTTTTCAAAAAAGGATGCAAGTTCCTTCAGCTGTTCCAGAGATGTGTCTGTTTTTCCTATTATG
>JAZRYV010000123.1:0-7159 GCA_045600925.1 Spirochaetota bacterium | reverse complement strand
ACTTCCTCAGGACGCTCATCAATCAGAAGAACTATGAGATATATTTCCGGATGGTTCTCTGTAATGGCATTGGCAATTTCCTGCATCAGAATAGTCTTTCCTGTACGAGGAGGTGCAACAATGAGAGCTCTCTGTCCCTTGCCTATGGGAGTCATGATGTTCATGATTCGCATTTCCACATTTTCAGAGGCAGTTTCCAGATTGATTCTCTGCTGAGGATAAAGAGGAGTAAGGTTATCAAAAAGAACACGTCTGTGAAGTTTTTCAGGGTTTTCGTAGTTGACTGCTTCTATTCTTAAAAGTGCGAAGAACCGTTCATTGTCCTTTGGCGGACGGATCTGACCGGTTACTGTATCTCCTGTTTTGAGACTGAATAGCCTGATCTGATTCGGGGAAACATAGATGTCATCCGGCCCCGGAAGATAATTGGAATTCGGAGATCTCAGGAAACCGTATCCGTCGTTGAGAATTTCCAGAACTCCGGTTGCAAACATAAAACCGTTTTTTATAGCCTGGGATTTGAGTATCTCAAAAATAAGATCCTGCTTTTTGAGCCCTGAAATTCTTTCTGCTCCCAGTTCCCTTGCAAGGGATGTAAGTTCGGAAATGGTTTTGGCTTTTAATGCGGCCAGATCCAGTCTGGGGCCTTCCAGTTTGGAGGAATCTACAATCTGTTCCTGTTCGGACAGGGATTCTTCTTCATTTCCAGGAAGTAATTCACCATTTTCTGCAGGTTTAGGACTGCTGGCTCTGGAGGATCTCTGCCTTGGAGAGGTTCCGGTTCCGTTGTTCTGAGTTCTTGCCATGAAACACCTTTTTTGCTGTGATTATAAATTATTTGAAATTAAAAACAGATATGATTTTTTATGATAAATATATTCCGGTTTTGGATTTTGCCCTTTCAGGCCAGAAGGAAATATAATTAATTTAAGGTTAACAGATATTCTTTTATATAACAGCTTTTGTCAAGATAAAATAAAAAATTTTTCTGCCGGACTGTCTATTCCGAAAGCCCCAGTTTCTTCATGCGGTTTACAAAAGATGTTTTTGAAAGGCCGAATCTTTTTGCAAGAAGAGAAACATCAGTCTCCTTTTTCATTTCATGAAGAATAACTTTCTTTTCGACAGATGAAAGAATCTCCTCAAGAGTTTTCCCTGAAATATCATAACCGGAAAGCTCTGCCACATTCTCTTCTTTTTTGTCAAAGAAAAGCAGCCAGCCTGTACGCTTCTTTCTGCTGAGCATGGGAACCTTTTCGTACACACTGCTTATATCGGAATTGAAAAAACGGAACTCATGCATGCTCATGGAAGACAGCAGCTTATTGCTTTTTTCTGAGCTGAAAGATTTTTCCATAAAGACCACATCCACATCTCCTCCCTTATGTTCTGCGTACAGGTCTTCAAAATCGCTGTTATAGAAAATGGTTCTGCCCTCATCATTCAGAGCATACAGCGGACGGGGAATATGTTCCAGGATCAGATAGATGATCCATTCCATAATTTTTTCGTCCTGCTGAGCCTGAATCTCATTTTCAGCTTTCCTGCCGT
Organism: Spirochaetota bacterium; assembly: GCA_045600925.1. Classification (GTDB taxonomy): domain Bacteria; phylum Spirochaetota; class UBA4802; order UBA4802; family UBA5550; genus JAZRYV01. The sequence continues at coordinate 5,608 of JAZRYV010000123.1, read as the reverse complement.
CATTTTTCTCTGCAGCAGAAAGGAGCTGAAGCCTGGACCAGTGTCCCTGTTCCTCTCCGAAAATATTTATAACCGGGAATTCCTTTATGCATGCATATGGAAGAACCTCATCAAAGGAAGGCCTGACTGCAAGCCTTGTGATAAACTCATCAATGGGAAATCTTGAGGCTCTTTCAATATCGCTGAGTTCGGAGATGACTGCTTCTTTTTTCAGGATTCCCAGAAGAATGCCGCGCTTTGAAACAACAGGAATAACCGGAACCTGATACAGATAGAACATCCGCATAAGATCCGATGATTTTTTTCCCTCTTCCGATGAAAAGGGATTTTCTGCAAAGGCAAGAGTTTCATCCTCAGCAGGAATCTGCCCGGCGGCAGTCTCCACGGCAGATTTTTTTTCTTCTTCCTGTAAATTTACCTTTTCAGTCATCAGAGTCCCAGAACATCATACATGGAATAGGAACCGGCAGGCCGGTCCTTTAAAAATTCGGCCGCAAGAACTGCACCGTAAGCAAGTGTATCACGGTTTGTCGAACGGCATGTCAGCTCGATCCGCTCACCCTGACCGATGAAATATACAGTGTGATCACCAACCACATCTCCGCCTCTGAGAGCCATGAGACCGATTTCCTTTTCCGGTCTTTCACCGATGATTCCGTCCCGGCCTGTTACAACAGCTGCATTTTCCATGCCTGGCATATTGACTTTAACCAGTTCTGCAAGACGTTTTGCAGTTCCGGAAGGAGCGTCTTTTTTAAGACGATGATGGGTTTCCATTATTTCCACATCAAAATCTGCAGGCATTGCTGCAGCCGCAGTTTCCACAAGTTTAAACAGCATATTGACACCAACTGCCATGTTGGGAGAGAACAGTACAGGAATGAAAGAGGATGCCTTTTCAATTTCAGCCTTCTGTTCCGGTGAAAGACCTGTAGTTCCTGTTACTATGGGCTTTCCTGCCTTCAGTGCAATTTTAAGAATTTCCATAGTGGCTGCAGGTGCTGAAAAATCTATAATGCAGTCACAGGCTGCTGCAGCCTCATAATTCATGGGTGATACTGTAACGCCTGTATGTCTTCCGAGACTTTCTCCGGCATCACGGCCGAATGCTTTTGATGCAGGTGTGTCAAAAGAGGCGCATGTCTCATGACCTCTGTTATAAAGAATTCCTGTTACAGCCGTGCCCATCCGTCCGCCGGCTCCGCATATGCATGCTTTCATTTCAGTTTAAAACCTGCCTTTTCAAATTCCTGTTCCATCTGTGCTTCCTTAACAGGATCCATGGGAACAAGCGGAAGTCTCATTTCACCTGTGCACCAGCCGGCAGCTGTCATGGCTGCCTTAACCGGTATTGGATTGGTTTCTGCAAACATGCTTCTGCAGAGAGGGAGAAGTCTGCTGAACATGGCGGCAGCCTCTGCATTCTTTCCTTCAGTGAAAAGAGTGTATACGCTTTTTACTTCTGCAGGAAGTATATTGGAAAGAACGGAAACAACACCTTTTCCTCCCACAGCAAGCAGGGGAAGGAAAAGATTGTCATCACCTGAAAGGACTGTAACACGGTCACCGCACAGTTCTATAAGCTTCATCATCTGATTCATGTCCCCGGAGGCTTCCTTTACTGCTGCAATGTTGGAGGTACGGTTCAGCAGTTCATTTATGCTTTCCGGCAGGAAATTGACGCCGGAACGTCCGGGAATGTTATACAGGACAACAGGAACGGAGACGGCATTTGCCACTGCCTCGAAATGTGCAATAAGTCCCCTCTGTGGAGGCTTGTTGTAATAGGGGTTCACCTGAAGAACACCGTCCACTCCGTCATCTGCAGCTGCTTTGGAAAGATGGACTGCCTCAGCCGTACAGTTTGCTCCTGTGCCTGCAATAACCCTGACCCTGCCGGCAACCAGCTTAACTACTCTGCGGATGAACTCCTCATGCTCTGTAAAAGAAAGAGTTGGACATTCACCGGTAGTTCCCATGGGAACTATGCCGTCAATGCCTCCTGCTATCTGCATTTCCACAATTCTTTCAAGAGCTTCCCAGTCAATCTTTCCGTTCTTAAACGGAGTAATCAGCGCTGTATGTACTCCTTCAAACATAATACTACCTTTTATTTTTTATTTTTTATTACCGCAAATTCATTTATCTTTTCTTCCACAGTCTCCCTGCTGAAACTGTCTTCAGGAAAATCATCTGTAAACATGTAAACCAGAAGAACCATATCTGCTTTCAGAGGATCAGTCTCTGCAGGAAATGCGTAGATGCGTATGCAGTCCTGATTATGCACTGCCTTAAGCCTGACCTTCTGTTTTACGGAAAGATGCCTTTTTTCAACAGTAACATCCTTTACCATGACTCTGGTATCTTTTTCCAGTTCCGACAGCCAGACTTCATCATCTCTGGAATAAAAAGAAGAACAGGATGCAAAAAGAAAACAGATAAGGATAAAGATCAGTTTTTTCATGGATAACCTGCTTTTGGTCAGAATAAAAGTATTTGAAAAAGCCGGTAAATTATGTCAATCAATAATAAAGTCTTTTTTCTTCCTGATTCCGGTACTTCACTGCTTTTTACAGGCCAGCATGACAGTAGTCGCTATGTAAAACATGTCGTGGTCATGAATTTCCGTTGTAAGATAATCATCAGAACTTATGGACTCTCCGTTCTTCTGCAGAAGAATAATGTTCTTTTCATTAATCTGCAGTTCCTTTATAAGCTCTGCCACATTTACAGATTCAACCCATGTTCTTTTACCGTTCAGAAGTATTTCCATTTTTGCATTCACCGCTCCATTCGTATATCATCATGGCCGGAATCACAACTGCTGCGGTCTCCGCCCTCAGCTGAGGAAAAGGAAAACGCACTGTTTTCCATCCGGCCCTTTCCCCTTTTTCTATCTCTTCCGGAGAAAAACCTCCCTCCGGTCCTGTAAGCACTGCTGCCGAAGCCGGCCTGGATCCGGAGCATGCATATTCCCTGAAATCCGGCCCATTAAGGTGGGCAATAATCTTACGCTCCTGGGAAGCTGCACTTACAGCCTGATCAAAAGCAACAGGATCCGATACTTCCGGCACAGAGGAACGCATGGACTGCTTGGCAGCCTCCAGTGCTATTTTCCTCCACCTGTCCGCTTTCATTCCGGCCTTTGCACCGTAGTCCGGAACGCATCTCTCAGACAGCACCGGAACTATGCCTGCTGCTCCGATTTCCACAGCTTTCTGGACTGCCATATCAAATTTTTTCCCTTTAAGAACAGAAACATAAATCCACAGCTGTACACCTTCCTGTTTCCGTTCAGCAGATTCAGCAGAACAGAGGAGACTGTCTGAAAAAATTTCCTTTATTACAGCAGAATACCTGTTTCCTGTTTCGTCAACAAGAAACAGTTCATCCCCGGGAGAAGATCTTCTTACATTCACAAGATGATGGAAATCATTGCCTGTTATGACTATTTCACCATCATTAAAATCAGATGCTTTTACAAAATAATTCGGCATATTCAGTTCCCTCTGCAGAGATTTTCCGGAAGAAAAAATTCACGTCCCGGAAGCTGTTCCTGTACAGGATTGAGAATAAGGACTGTTCCAGCCCCGGTGACAATATCTGCCATTTCCATCCGCAGGACAGGCTCCTTCCTTATTCGCAGAATCTTACGGAGAACGGCTCTGGTATCGCAGAATTCAATCCTGTCCGGCATAAACGAATCACCGGCATAAATACGCACCATCCCGTAACCGTAAACAGGAGGGGAAGGTCTCAGGCGTATTTCAGACAGATCGTGATCATCTTTCCCTGCATTAAATGCAGTGTATCCGCGTTTAAAACCTGAGCAGGAAAGATCTTCAAATGCAAATTCCGTATTCAGAACAGATTCATATCTGTCAGGCCCGGTTTTATGAACATACTGTCCTGTCAGAGGACTGTACACATGAAGATCCAGTCCCCTTTCAATGAACAGAACTTTAAGCCGCACTCCCCTTTTTCTGTCGGAAAAAACAAAAAGATGGCTGGTTCCTGAAACATACAGCTTAAAATCAAAATGAGCTGTCCTGCCATCACGTGTATAATGTCTGATGGTTCCCTGTGATACGCCCTCAGGCCAGGCCAGAAGTTGATCAGCCTTTTCCACGAAGACCTCGCCGGAAACCTTTTCCTCTGCCGCAGCAAGGGCAAGGAATGACCAGAGCAGCAGTGAAGAAATCATTTTTCTGAAAGATCAGGCCGCAGGGATGAAGCCCGTCCCATGTATATATGAATCATATCCTGCTGTGTCTTTTCCGTGTTCACATGAATAAGCACTCTGACAATACCAGGCAGACTGCCAGGCACCGGAATCTCCATGCAGTCAAAAAGAGGAACCTGATCCAGCCCTGCTGCTCTGGCAGCTGCGGCAGGAAAGGCAGCATTCAGATCCTCTGTGACAGAAAAGATTACAGACACCATGTCCTCTGACCGGAGCCGGTTCTTTTCCATAAGAGCCTTCATGAGTGCGGCAGTGCCTGCAAGGATCTCTTCCTTAGTGTTATGTTCTATGGAAACGGCGCCGCGTATTCCACGTACAGCCATCAGTCTTCCTCCTCATACATCTGTATTTCTGCACCGGCAGCACACATAAGATCCCTGAATCCGGGGAATGTTACGGCAGCTGCCTGAGCAGTATCAACCTCCACCGGTTCCCGGCAGGCAAGTCCCCCTGCAGCAAGTGCCATGACCACACGGTGATCCCCATGGCCTGAAACCCGTCCGCCGGAAAGACCTCCTGTTCCATGAATCACAAGACCGTCCGGCAGTTCGGATATATCCGCTCCAAGTTTTGACAGCTCATGACACATGACTCCAATCCGGTCTGTCTCCTTGATTCTGGCCTGGGCTGCGTTCACAAGCCTGGTCTCTCCTTCGGCAAAACATGCAGCCACAGCAAGGGCAGGCAGGGCATCCGGTATTCCGTTCAGGTCAAAAACTCCACCCTTAAGATGCCCAGGCCGGATTATGGTCCTTAAACCTTCTGTATGCACAGGAATTCCCATCTGCCTGAAGACTGAAAAGACTTCCCTGTCCCCCTGAAAATCACTGAAATCCAGACCTTCCAGCACCAGCTCCGAGCCTGTAACAGCTGCTGCTTCCAGAAAAAAAACAGCAGAAGAAAAATCAGCAGGAACAGTATATTCAAAGGCAGAATACTTCTGCCCTCCTTTTATGAAAAAACGGCTGTAATTATGATTTTCAAAAAAGATATTCTGTCTTTTCAGCCAGTCAAGAGTCATGTCTATATATGGTTTCTCATTGAGACGGGACAGCGTTATGACGGAATCTCCGGCAGCACAGGGAAGAGCAATAAGCAGAGCCGTAAGATACTGGGATGTAACTGCATCCAGAACTGCCTGTCCACCGGAAACAGGTCCTCCGGCCACAAGAGGGGGACATCCGCTTCCACTGCAGGAAAAACTCCTTCCTCCCAGCTGATTCAGAGCTGACAGCAGATTTTCTGCGGACCGTCTGCGTATGGATGAATCCCCTGTGAATACCGCATATCCATGCAGCAGAGAGGCCAGACCGGTTCCGATAAACAGACTTGTTCCGGAATTACAGATATCTATTATATTCTCCG
>JAZRYV010000122.1:0-44412 GCA_045600925.1 Spirochaetota bacterium | reverse complement strand
ATGAATCTTGAGGAGAACAAGGTCCGTCTTATTATAAATACTAAGTCTCTGTAATGTTTCCTTCATAAAAAAGAAAAAGCCGGCACAGCCGGCTTTTTCTTATCTGCAGAGAAGGTAAGAAATCAGTTTCCTTCTCTCATGCGGTCCTGGACTTCCTTGATTATTTCTTCATCGGAAAGAGTCTTTTTAAGGACGACTCTGTACCGGATGCTGAAGCTTGTGGGTTCTATTGTTTTATTTGGAAAAGTGAAGTTCCATCTCTGTATGTCATCAGTAATCAGTTTGTCTATTTCCATAAGATATGTTGATTTCTGAGGGCGGATCTTCATCAGCCTGCCGGTGTCAGGAAAAAGCCAGACTGCTATTATGCCGTCACGGACCTCATCAATCTTGTTGAAAGCAGTCAGCTCTGAGGAGATATAGGCATCTCCTCCTTTGTCCTCAACTCTGGCTATAGAGGCTTTCTTTTTCATCTGAACGACCTGATAGGAATCTGCCGTCAGAAGAACATGAAAAAGTTCCGGTGATTCAGGATCTGCTGTCAGAAAACCGTCTGAAGCATATTCATCTCCCTGATTCTGGACAGAAGAACATGAAAGCATAAGAAAGGCAGCGGCAGCAATAAAAGCAGAACAGAATGAAAAAAATTTTTTATTCATAAGATCACCTGTTTTAATTATTCTTCCGGAATATCTTCAGTTTTCGCTTCCTGAAACTGTTCTGGCTGAATGCCTTTTTCCCTGTCGGACAGAAAAAGTTCCAGCCTTCTTACAGCTTCTTTCAGTTCGCTGAATTTTTCAACTTTAAGAGCAAATCCCTTCTGTGTTGGTTTGTAGGTCAGACTGCCTGATGCTGTATCAATGGATGCATACCATGTTCTCATATTAATCAGTTCATGCCCTTTGAAGTCACTTACTTCAACACGAATGATCTCTCCTTCAGTTCTTGGAATATCATATATTATCTGTCCCATATTTTCTCCTCCTGTTTGAAGTTTATTAATAATAACAGGTTTTTTTCAAGGATTTTTTTTGCTGATATTTAACTGTTCAGCCCGAACGTCTGTTCTTTTTAAAGCATCAAACCATTAAAAACTTCATTTTTTCAAAAAAACAGAAAAAAGTTCCGGAATTTTTTAAATTTTAAGACCTCAAAAACGTATTCCTTTCAGAGGCTTTTCCTTTTTGCCCTCCTGTTCAGGGAAAAGGGCAGAAGAAAGCCAATCCCTGTCCGGGGAGAATTTCAGAAAAAAGAGGTAAAAATGAAAAATTCTGATCAGTGGAAACAGGCATTTATGATTCTGAGGATGAAATATCAGAATGCCAGAACAGAGGGAATGAGGGAAGGTATTTCTCTGGGGGAACGAGCAGGCATAAAAATAGGGGAAAGGAAGGCAAGAATGGAGATGTCTCAGGCTCTGCTGTCATCCGGCAGTCCTCCTTCCTTTGTTTCCGGAATCACAGGTATTCCCATGTCAGTAATCACTGAACTGGTCATAAAAGGCTGATTTTTTGCATAAAATGCAAAAAAAATTTAAAATTTTTAAAAAAAGTTCAAAAAAATTCCGTATTTTTTTAAAAATCAGGCCTCCATTTACGTATTCCTTTCAGAGGGATTTTCCCTCGGAAAATTTTTTCTGGAGGAATATATGAAAGCGGTAAAAAGATCTTTTCTGACAGCTGTATTTCTGCTTCTGGCAGCAGCTGCACAAATGCAGCTGGCTGTTTCAAAAGTCTTCGGGGCAAACATTGTTCCTGATAATTCCGCAGGTCACGGTCCCGGAATGGATATTGCTCCCAACGGAACACCTGTAATCAACCTTACGGCTCCTTCTCCGGCAGGAGTTTCTCTCAATCATTTTTCATCCTACAATGTGGATGAATCCAATCTGATTCTGAACAATTCGGTTCAGTACGGTCAGTCAGTTCTCGGCGGATACATCTGCGGAAATCCTGACTATCAGCAGAACGGAAGAACTGCGGATCTGGTTGTAAACGAAGTTACAGGTTCTCTGCCTTCCACTCTTGCAGGTACAACCGAAATGTTCGGTAAATCAGCAGATCTGGTGCTTCTTAATCCGAACGGAATGTATGTCAGCGGTGCAGGTTTCATCAACATGCCTTCTGCTTCTCTGATTACAGGAAGAGGAATTTATGAAGGAGGCAGTTTTAAGGGGGCTGATGTCAGCGGCGGCAGCATTGAAATAGGATCCGGAGGAATGAATGCATACGGAACAGACAGACTTGATCTTGTGACCAGATCCATAACTGTCGGCGGAGCTGTGAAAGCAGAAAATCTCCATATGCAGACCGGAACCGGGTCCTATGATTACGGCAGCAGAAAACTGAAGCAGGAAGACCGGAATGCCGGTCCTGCTCCTCAGTTTGCAGTGGACTGTTCTGTTCTTGGAAACGTTTCTGCAGGCAGAATTTACCTTGTAGGCAATGAGGCAGGTCTTGGCGTAAGATCAGATTCTGCCCTGACTGCTGATGCCGGAGATCTGGTGATCACGGCTCAGGGAAACATTGAGCTGGCAGATACAGCCGCTGCCGGGAATCTTTCTGTAACTGCAGCAGGAAGTTTTACCGGCAGGGGAACTTCGGAGTCCATGGGCAGAGTTGAAGTATCTGCGGACAGCATCGATAATGAAGGTTTTGTTTCCGGTTTGGGAGGAGTCAGTTTAACAGGTAAAACTGTTACGAACGGACCGGATGCCTCTGTGGAATCAGGAGGTTTCATGAATATTACTGCTGATCAGGTGAACAATCTGGGACTGCTTTTGTCTTCCGGAGACATGAGCATAACAGCTGCCATTCTGCGTAATCAGCAGGGTGCTGTCTGCAGCTTTGATGATCTTCTGTTCGAAGGCATGGAAGATATGGACCTTTACAATGATGAAGGTTTTATCTCTGCCGACGGTTCTGTCACTATGAATCTTGGAAGAGGAAAACTTTATAATAACGGGCTGGACAGGGATGCAGTATATACTCTCATAAAACAGTTTAAAAGCGATTATCAGAGTGAATCCACGGTTGTTCTTGAGGAGTACACTGCGGATTATGAAAAAACATCTGTTCCTTCAGTAATAAGTGCAGGAACAGATCTTACTGTAGAAGCATCGGTTCTGGAAAACAATGGAAGCCTGATACTGGCCGGACAGGATATGAATCTGAATGCAGATACTGTAAAGAATCTGACCTTTACGGAGGATCTGTTCCTGCCGGAATGGAGACACTGGGGAAAAAAGGAATGGGTATCCGAAAAAATAGGTCCCTTTACATATGATCATCATAACAGGTATTCCGACTGGTGGGATTCCGGAACTCTTACCTTTATTTCTTCTGATCAGGCATCTGTTCTTGCAGGTGGAAATCTTTCTGTAAAGGACGGTGCATCTGAAGAGAACACAGGACTGTGGAACGGATTTGCAGAGCTGCCTGGAATCCATACTGTGTATTCGGACCGTATACAGAACATAAAGGATAACGGATATGCAGATTCATCGGATTATATTCATTATCTGAACGGCATGCCTGTATTTCAGCAGGCATCCAGAGATTCACAGTACCTTGTGGAAACACGGAGTCAGTTCGTGGATCAGTCAGATTTTTTCGGTTCTGAATATTTTCTCAGCAGGGCAGGAATAGAAGTTCCGGATGGCACAAAGTTTGCGGGGGATCCTTTTTATGAGCAGCAGCTGGTGTCTCTCATGGTGGAACAGGCTCTTAAGAGAAAGTATATTTCCAAAGAGGTGTCATCAGACAGGGAACAGATGCTTATTCTCATGGATAATGCAGAAAATGTCATGGAGAATCTTCATCTTTCCATAGGAACAGAACTTACTCCGGAACAGATCAGCAGTCTTCAGCAGCCTGTTGTATGGTATGTTTACGAGGTCATAGACGGAGAAACAGTTCTGATTCCCAGAATTTATGTTCCATCCTCCATGCTTGAAGGCTTTGATTCCGGACAGGGAGCTGTTCTTGCAGGGGGCAGTGTGGACATTGATATTGACGGCTCAGTCCATAACAGCGGCTTTATAACTGCAGAAGAAGATATTAATATTCAGTCTTCTGCCTTTTATAATGAAAGTGCCGGAGGAAGCAGCGGCATTCTTTCTTCGGGAGAAGATCTGACTGCTGATGTTCAGGGTGTCTTTTCTAATTTAAGCGGGACAGTCCATTCCGGAGATGATATTATCATTAATTCCGGATCATTGTACAGCGGATCATATATTGAACAGGAAAATTCTTCCGGACAGATTTTCAGTTATACAGGCAGTACTGCTGAAATTTCTGCAGGAGGGAATGCTGATGTTTCTGCTGACGGAGATATTGAAATACACGGTATTCTGCATGGGGACGGAGATGTCTGGATGGAAGCAGCCGGATCCGTAAATATTACGAATCAGGAAGTTTTTTCTCAGACCGGATCATCCGGAGGAGGAACATCCTGGAGCCTGACTCAGACTGAGATTCTTCCTGTGGAGGTAAATACAGCAGGGAGTTTTGGTCTGAATGCAGGTGGCGGAATTCTGATTCAGGGAAGTACTGTAAATACAGGCGGGTCTTTTTACGGGAAGGCAGGGAAAACTTTTTCTATTGCGGATGCCTATGAGAGCAGGCTTTATGAAAGAATCCATCACGGGGACAGTACATGGTCATCTTTCGATTCTTATACGCGGGAATGGGATAAGGTGTCTGTCGGTTCTTCTATTCAGGCAGGAGAGGGTGTGGAACTGATTTCCGGAGAGGATCTGATCATTCAGGGAAGTACAATTTCAGCAGGAGGGAGTATAAGCCGTCAGGCTGAAGGAAGCATTACTGAGAATGCTGCTGTAAATGAACATGAATATGTTCATACTGAAACCAAAAGTGGTTTCGGTCACGGAGGTGTCTGGGGAAAATCTCAGGATGCTGATTCTGTACAGGATTTTGTTTCTGCTGGATCATCATCTTCTTCAGAAGGGAATAATTCATATGATGCAGGGGCGGATGTTACTCTTACAGGAAGCTGTGTTTCTGCAGGGAACTGTATTTCCATGGAAGCCGGCGGAGACATCAGTCTCCTTTCTTCATATGACTATCACAGTGAGGAACATCTTCATTCATCAGCTTCCTTTGTTGATGGTCTGAATCTGGCGGATATAACTGCAGACACAGCAGGAAATATGTCTGTCTCGTCTCATGGAACGGAAGCAGAGGCAGGAGGTTTTATAAGCCACAGCAGCGGAGATACACTGTTAAGTGGAAGTACTGTTTCTGCATACAGTGTGGATATTAATACTGACGGAGCCTTTACTGCAGAGACGGCGGAAAATTTTTACATGGAACACAGTTCCCATGAAAATATAAATATTACTGCCGGAGACTGCATCAGAGACTTTGACAAAATAGCCGGAGATTTTTTTAATTATAACAATACTCCGGAAATACTGGAAACTCTGTTTTCCGGAGAAAGTCTTTCCGTTACCCTTGCCACAGGAGAGTATCTTAAACAGGAGAACAGTACTTCTGAAACATCTCAGACATCATCCGGCATATATGGTCAGAATGTATCCATTTCATCAAAAGGAGATCTGACTGTCACAGGTTCTTATGTGTCGGCAAAAGATGATCTTTCCCTGTCATCGGAAAAAAATGTAGTCATAAACTGTGCTGTGGAAACAGCTGATTCTTCTGAAAGCACAGCTCAGGGGGCAGTGGTGGTTTCTGCCGGGGTAAGTAATTCCGGAGGATCTGCGGCTCAGGCAATAAAAGAAGCTGCAGAAGCCACGGAAAAACTGGATCAGGCAAGAAAGGATTACGATGCCTATCTCCATGAAAAGGAAAAGGCAGAGGAAGCTTATAAAAAAGGGCTCATTACAAAGGAAACCTATGACCGAACTATGGAAGCAGAGAAGTATTATCTGGCAAATATTGTGCTGTGTACTGAAAATCAGGCTGCAGCAGCTCTGGCTGCTGTTTCTGCTGCAGGAAATGCAGCAGCCAGTCTTGGAACAGCAGGTTTTAAGGCAGATGTGAATATGGATATAAGTGCCTCTGTTAATACCTCTTCTTCCCATTCCGAAAATACTGTGGGTTCTGTTATTGCAGGGGAAGGAAACGTTGTCATTAAGGCAGGAGAAAGTGCTGATATTACCGGCAGTACTGTTACATCTTATTCTTTTGGTGAACCGGAAGATGGAGAAGAACCTGTTTCTGCAGGAAATATTCTCATAGAAGCAGGAGAGATCCGTCTGGGAGCCGGAGAAGGATCCTCATCCGGCAGTTCTTCCAGTCATTCTCTTAATGCGTCTTTCGGGATAGGAACAGCAGGACTGAGTTTCAGCTCTGCTTCAGGAAATGTTTCTCAGAATGAAAATGACGCATCTTTTCATGTAAACAGTGTTATTACAGGTGGAAATATTACTCTTAATTCGGAGGGGAATATAACCGGTTCCGGTGTCAATGTGGATGCAGAGGGGGCTCTGTCTGTATCTGCCGGAGGAAATCTTCTTCTGGAATCTCTTCAGGATACTTCCTCTTCTTCCTCTGCTTCTTTTGGAGGTGGAGTGAATACCTCCGGAGGAAATGCCTCTTTATCTGTATCTTCATCTGACAGATCATGGGTAACGGATCAGACATCCTTTACAGGGAATTCTGTTGATATTAATGTCGCAGGGAAAACATCAATAAGGGGAGCTGTAATTGATTCGGATGATGAAAAACTGGATCTGACCACAGGAAGTCTGGAATACAGCAGCATTCAGGATTCTGAGGGCAGCTTTTCTTTCGGACTCAGTGCAGAGTGCAGTACAGGGGAAGGCGAATCGGATTCTTCCGGAACGGTTTCCGGAGACTACGGAGTGAACTGGAGCAGTCAGAATAATATTGCAACAGTCGGAGCTGGAACCATAACTGTTCTGGATGGAGGCAGTACAGAAGGTCTGAACAGGGACACCAGTGTCTCCCAGTATGAAGGACCTGAACTGGGTTTCAGCGGAGCTTTTGAAATAAATGAGGAGATCCTTCATCCTTTGGATACACTGTCCACCGCTTTTTCACAGGGGGTGGCTCTGTATAACAGAATAGAGGCCGGACTTCCTGCTTTTTATGAGGATCTTATAAATGTACTGTCAGAACCGGGTAATACATGGGACAGCATAGTATCAGGTCTGGGAAGAGAGGCTTCCGGAAAGATTGATTCCATGAAGGAAAAAATCAACGGCATATTTCAGTCCCTCGGGCTGGATTTTTCTTTTGCCGTTTCTGAGGCTGAAGAATCTGTTCCGGAAGAGGAAGGAAATGCTGCGGAAGGAATTCAGAAAAAAATTGATGACTTTGTAGCAGCCCTTAAGGAAAAATATCCGGATATTGACATTGAAGGTCTTGCCTCAAAAATTCAGAATTATTATCAGATGAGTCTTGGCAGTACCAGACCTGGCAAATCAGCCTGTACTTTTACCAGCTACTACATGATAGCTCAGATTCTGGGAGGGAATCCTGATATTTCTCTGGCGGAAGCCTTTGACATGGCGGTAAATACGCTGTCCTGGGACGGGAAGAATTCCGCAGTCAGAGGGAAGGATGCCTATGTCCGGGATCCGTCGAAGATCCTGGAGCTCCTTGGAGTCAGCGGGGGGCCGGAGGCATACATTGATACAGGAGCCTATGATCCTGTTTCTAAAAAATTTGGTGCCCCGACTGACAGCGCAGTCAATGACATGATTAAAGTTCTTAATGAAGGGGCAGTGATTCATGCCAGAGTAGGGGAAGGTCCTGGTAAAGAACGGGGACATTCAGTGGTTTTTGACGGATATACAGTTATAAACAATCAGCTGTATTTTACAGTTAAGGATCCTGCAGGAGTCAATTCCAGCTATACCTACTATGATCCCAGAGAAAACAGGCTCTGTAAACCAGATCCGAAAAAACCGGACGAAATGGTTCTTAATAAAACCAAGACTTTGATGAAATACAATATTATAAGAAAAAACAAGAGTAAGGAGAAAAAGAATGAAAAAAATCGCAGCCGTGCTTATGATTCTGGCCGCAGCCGCCGCTTCTGGTGCTGAAAAAAAGACATTAACAGCAGGAGAACTTACAGAAAAGCATGTGGGTCAGATGAAAAACAGCCCTTACAGTATTGTACTTTACTGTTCAAATATAGTATATGTCCGGAAAGGGAAGGAAGTCAGTATGCCTGTCTTCAGAGGAACACTTGAAGATGTATCATATTTAGAACTGGATAAATACTGTCATGAAAAAAAACTTTTAAAGAAGAATATAGCAATATCAGGTATTGATGTTCCATGCAGGACGGGAGAAGTAAAAAAGACTTTCAGGGAGTTCCTGGACTTCTATAAAAAGAACATGCCTGGGAATTTTGATATTGAAAATCCTTCTGAGTTTAATCTTTCAGGGAATGATGTTTCTTATTACTACAATTTTACTGTAAACGGAATCCCGTGCAGCTTTGAATTCAGCATAAAAGTGGACCTTAAGTGCATAGATCTCTGCGGACCTGTGGAATCTCCTTATGATCTGATTCCGGTAGATGACGGAAGTCAGAATTGTTTTTATTATAATTTTTAACATCCGGCAATAATCCATGGCAGCCGGAGATTCCGGCTGCCTTTTTCTTCTTCATAATCTTTATATGCTGTCTCTTTTGTCCTTGAAAAAAAAAACATTGCTTTGTAAAATGCCTATATTGCCGGAATCTGTTTCCTGTCCCGGAATCAGCCGGTTTATCTGAAAAAACGAGGATTACAATGCTTAAGGTTATGGATCTCAGAACATCTTTTGTTGATTTTTTCAGAGAAAGAGGTCACAGAATTGTGCCTTCAAGTTCTCTGGTGCCGAAAGATGACCCCACACTGCTTTTTACAACAGCCGGAATGGTTCAGTTCAAGCCTATGTTTGCCGGAACTGTTGAACTGGAATATACAAGAGCTTCTTCTGTTCAGAAATGTCTCCGTACCAGCGACCTGGAAAATGTCGGAAAGACAAAGCGTCATCTTACATTCTTCGAAATGCTGGGAAATTTCAGCTTCGGGGACTATTTTAAAAAGGAAGCCATGAGGTACGCCTGGGATTTTTCCACGGAAGTTATTGGTTTTCCCAAGGAAAAGATCTGGGCCACTGTCTATCAGGATGATGATGAAGCCCTGGAACTCTGGAATAAATATATAGGCATACCGGAAGAACGTATAGTCCGTCTTGGCAAGGCAGACAACTTCTGGGGACCTGCAGGAGATTCCGGTGCCTGCGGACCGTGTTCCGAACTTTATCTGGACAGAGGAGAGGCTTTCGGATGCGGTTCTCCTGACTGCAGACCAGGATGCGACTGTGAACGTTTCCTTGAATTCTGGAATCTGGTTTTCAACCAGTTTAATCAGGACATTAACGGCAATTTCCATCCTCTTCCCAGAACAGGTATAGATACAGGCATGGGACTGGAAAGACTTGCTACTCTGGTTCAGGGAGTGGATTCCGTCTATGAGACAGATGAGTTTCGATCTCTTACAGATTTTATATCAAAGGAATCCGGTCTTCCCTACGAAGGAAAAAACATTATCCCAATGAGAGTAATGGCAGAACATGCCCGGTCTCTTACTTTTGCAATGTCTGATGGTGTCTATCCTTCCAATGAAGGCCGTGGTTATGTGCTCCGCAGAATCCTCCGCCGTGGGCTCCGTTTCAGCAGACTTATAGGAATAAAGGAACCTTTTCTGTACAGGATCTGTGACCCTATTGTGGAAACAATGGGCAGTTTTTATCCTGAGATAAAGGAACCGCTGAAGAATGTAAAAGCCGTAATCGAATCAGAGGAAAAACGTTTCCTTGAGACCATAGAAAACGGAATGGACCGCCTTGAAGAAATCATGAAGGGGCTTAAACATTCCGGCGGAAAAACCATTTCAGGAAGGGATATGTTCGTTCTTTATGATACTTTTGGTTTCCCTGTGGAAATGACTAATGAAATTGCAGCAGAACAGGGGCTGGCCACAGACCTTAAGGGCTTCGAAGCTGAAATGAACATCCAGAGAGAAAGAGGAAAGAACAGCTGGAAAGGTGCAGATACAGGCCTTGCAAAACATTTTGAAGCAGCTGCCAGAAAGTGCGGAGATACATCCTTTAAAGGATATGAAAACGAGACCTGTAAAACACAGATAACAGGAATTTTCGGCAGAAACGGAGAAATTTCTTTTATGAATGCAGGAGATGAAGGTTTCCTGGTTCTTAAGGAAACTCCTTTCTATGGTGAATCCGGCGGACAGGTTGGTGACCATGGAAAGATTTTCTCTGATTCCGGTGCACTCTTCATTGTTGAAGATACAAAGAAGCTCAATAAAACCTTCCTGCATATAGGACATGTGGAACAGGGATCCTTCAGAGAAGGGGATTATGTTTCAGCAGAGATAGACATCATTCGCAGAAATCTTATTCGTGCAAATCATACATCCACTCACCTGCTTCAGGCTGCTTTAAGAAAAGTTCTTGGTCCTCATGTTAAGCAGGCCGGATCCATCGTTGACCAGGATCATCTCAGATTCGACTTCTCCCATTTCAGTCCCATGACTCAGGAGGAGCTGGCAGAAGTTGAAAGGACTGTAAACGAAAAGATCTGGGAAAATATTCCTGTTACAACAACGGAGATGGATCTTAAGACAGCCGTTGCATCCGGGGCCATGGCAGTTTTTGATGAAAAATATGAAGATCATGTACGTGTTGTAGGCGTGGGAGATTTCAGCCGTGAACTCTGCGGAGGAACTCATGTAGATAACACAGGCAAGATCGGCCTCTTCCATATATTAAAGGAAATGTCTCCTGGAGCAGGAATCCGCCGTATTGAGGCTGCAACCCTGAAGGGAGTTCTGGACAGATATGCTGACAGGGAAAGAACTGTTAAGACAGTGGCAGAAAAACTTAATGCTTCCGAAAATGATCTCCTTAAAAGGCTGGAAGATGTTCTGGAAAGGAACAGAGCTCTTGAAAAGGAAATTAAAAAGATAAAAAATGACAGTCTGGCTTCCGCTGCAGGCGATCTTTCTGCAGATGCACAGGAAATCAGCGGAGTAAAGATCATTTCTAAGGCACTGGAAGGGGTTGATGTAAAATCCATGATGACCATGGCTGATTCCATAAAGGGAAAGGAACAGTCTGCCCTTATTCTTCTTGGATCTGTTCTGGACGGAAAAGCTTTTCTGTTCTATACAGCTACAAAGGCTGCTGTGGAAAAAGGAGCAGACTGCGGAGCTCTGATTAAAAAGACATCCTCTATTGCCGGAGGCAACGGAGGAGGAAGCAGGGAAAAGGCTCAGGCCGGAGGAAAGAATCCTTCAGCTCTTAATGAGGCATTAAACGAAGCAGTTAAAGCAGCTGCGGAGCAGCTCAAATAGCCGGAGGAACTATGGACCGGTACCTGACACTTGAAGCAGTAAGACTTACAGAAGTGGCAGCTCTCTTTGCCAGCAGACATGTGGGAAGGGGGAATGAAATGGCTGCTTATATGGCAGCATCCGATGCCATGCTGAGAGTGCTCAGTTCCCTTCACGGAGATATGAAGATCTCTGTAGGTTCTGATTTTCAGGAAAGCGGACTGGTCAGCGGAGTTCATCTTGGAAAGGAAGGTGAACAGCCGGCAATAGATATTGCCCTTAAACCTCTGGACGGGAAAATGACCTGTGCCAGAGGAGGGCATAATGCCACTGCCGTAATTGCAGTGGGGGATCCTGGATCTTTTATGACTACAGAGACAGGCCTTATGGAAAAGATAGCTGTAGGGGCTGATGCAAAAGGTGTCATAGATATTGACCTTCCTCCTTCCATAAATATAAAGCGTGTGGCCAGAGCAAAGAATAAGTACATAGAAGATATTACAGTATGTATTCTGGACCGGGAATACAATCTTCCTCTGGTTTCAGAGATCCGTGAAACCGGTGCCAGAATTGTATTTATCAGGGACGGAGATATAACTGGTGTGATTTCTGCCGGTATGCCGGAAAATAAGATTGATATCCTCATAGGAACAGGAGGCCGTAAGGAAGGAATTCTTGCGGCAGCCGCTCTGAAATGTCTGGGAGGTGATCTTCAGGCTAGATTCCTGCCAGGACCGGAGGATGCTGATTCTGCCTTTATGACCGGAGTGGACTACAGTAAGATCTATTCAATAAATGATCTTGTTCCGGGGAATGAAATCCTTACTGCTGTCACAGGAGTTACAGACGGCGTTCTTCTCCCTGGGGTAAGATATGTTTCCGGCGGAGCAGAGACTTCCTCTATTGTCTTTCGTCATAAGACCCATACGATCAGACAGATCAAAGCCAGGCATCAGTTTGATTCCAAGCCTGTTTTCTGATTCAGGCCGGACTTTTTTATATAATGAAAACAGCAGTAATTGGAGCAGGAGCCTCTGGCCTTATGGCTGCATGTTATGCAGCAGACAGAGGGGCCTCCGTAACCATTTTTGAAAAACATTCTAAACCTGGCCGGAAAATTTCAGCATCCGGAAACGGCAGATGCAATATTTCCAACAGGAGCCTGTCTCCGGAATTTTCCGATTTTTCCGGCCACTATATGGGAGAGAATCCTTCCTTTGTAAACAACGTGTTCGGAAGATTCGGTCTTGCTGAAACCGAGGTCTTTTTCGCTTCTGCAGGTCTTCCTTTTACTGAGGAAAAGGGCCGGCTTTTCCCTTTTTGTCTTCAGGCATCCGCTGTTACAGCCATTTTTATGTATGAGCTTAAGAAACGCGGTGTACAGCTTCTTACGGAACGGAGGGTTGATGAGATCCGCAGGAAAGGGGAAGGTTTTACCCTTACCACAGCCGGCCATGAAACCTTTGATTTTGATTCAGTAATCCTTGCAGCCGGCAGCTGTGCCTGGCCCTCTCTGGGAGGGACAGAACTTGGATATGATCTGGCCCGCTCTCTTGGACACAGAATTGTTCCTCCCCGTCCGGTGATTCTTCCTGTGAATATTGAAAACAGAATATTCCACAGGCTGCAGGGCATAAAATGGGATACAGATCTGACTGTCCTGGCAGGGGGAAAAACTGCAGGTTCAGGAACGGGGGAGATGCTGTTTACTGCAAAAGGAATATCAGGTCCTGCAGCTCTTATGATTTCAGGAGCAGTGAATGCTTCTCTGGAAAAGAACAGAAAGACAGTTATTATGGCAGATTTCTTTCCTTCAATGACAGAGGATCAGCTGACAGCCATGCTGGATTCAGTCTGGGCAGATGACCGGAAAAAGTTTTCCTTCAGTCTTGCAGGGATTTTAAAGGACAGAATGTGTGATGTGCTTCCTTCCGCAGCAGGAATTTCTCCTGATACAAGGGTTTCTTCAGTGAAGCTGCAGGATCGGAAAAGATTCATCAGCCTGCTTAAAGCTATGCCAATGGATCCCGGGAAGCCGGGGGATTTCAGGGAGTCTGTTGCTGCCTCAGGAGGTGTGTCTGTTGATGAAATTAATCCTGCAACCATGGAATCTCTGCTTGTAAAAAATCTCTATATTACAGGGGAGCTGCTGGATATTGCCGGTGAGAGCGGAGGATACAATCTTCAGTTTGCCTGGAGTACAGGTGCACTGGCCGGCAGTTCTGTCAGAACAGAGTCATAAATCCCTGCAGTGCAGATATCTCATTGCATACAGCTGTAAGGCACTCCTTTGAGGGAAATCTGGCTGCCACTGTATATGAAGTAAAAGTTCCCTTTCCGCTGTCCTTTGTTGTCACGGAAGCTTTAAGGTTTTTTGCCTGCAGAAGTGTTTTTATGCTCTCCAGAGTGAAATTTCCTGTGTTCCGGATGATGGCTTTAAAGACTATGTCTGCCGGAAATTTTTCCTCGTTCATGGGAGTTTCGGTTATAATGTTAAGTTTTTCCATTGTTTTTCCTGTTTTGGAAAGGATAGAATCAGGGATGATTCAGGTCAACATAAAATAAAAGTCGATAATGTTCCGGCTATTCTTTTTTTGCAGGCGTTCCGAAATTGTATTTTCGTTTTATGTACTTCATAATGACAGATGTTTCTATCTGATCTATGCCGTCAATTTTGCTGAGCCGGTTGTAAACCAGATCGTGAAGCTCATCCAGACTGCCTGTAACGAATTCCGCATTGATGTTTGAATTACCTGTGGTTACCACAATGTACCAGAGTTCCGGAATCTTTTCCAGGGCCTTTATTACATGGTCCATTTGGGCAAGGTTTACCCGGATGTTGATGTCTCCGGTTACATGAAAGCCGACTTTAAACGGATTTGCCACTGCAACTATCTGTATTATATTTTCATCTGTAAGACGTTTGATGCGGCTGCGGATAGTGGCTTCTGATACTTTGAACTCTCTGGCAAGTTCCGTGTTGCTGATTCTGCCGTCAGTCTGGAGCCGGGAAATAATTCCGGCATCCAGATCATCCAGCGGTTTTACTGTTCCTGCCATTATTTGAAAGTGTTTTCAGGGCCGGGGAAGGATCTGTCCTTTACGGCACCTGCATATTCATTGACTGCTTTTTTTACTTCATCACAGAGATTTGCAAATTTCTTTACAAATTTCGGTGTGAATTCTGTATTGAGACCCAGCATGTCGTTAATGACCAGAACCTGTGCATCGCATCCGTTTCCGGCACCTATGCCTATTGTGGGAACTTCCAGTTTCTGAGATATCTCTGTGGCAAGGGATGCCGGAACCATTTCCAGTGTCAGTGCACAGATGCCTGCCTCCTGAAGAATCTCTGCATCTTCCAGAATTCTTGCACGTTTGTCCTCTTCTCTTCCCTGAACTGAATATCCTCCCAGCTTATGAACGGACTGAGGAGTAAGCCCCAGATGTCCGACAACAGGAATTGATGCATCTGTCATGGCTTTTACTGTCTTTGCGAATTCTCTTCCCCCCTCCAGTTTTACGGCATTTGCTCCTGTTTCCTTCATGATTCTTCCTGCATTTCTGAGAGCATCCTCAACGGAAATATGATAGCTCATGAAAGGCATATCCACAACAACGAATTTGGAAGGAGCACCTCTCTTTACAATTTCTCCGTGATAGATCATTTGATCAACTGTGACCGGAATGGTGTTTTTATATCCTGCAATTACGTTCCCCAGTGAATCGCCTACGAGTATTGTGTCTATGTCTGTCTGTTCAAGAATACTGGCAAAACCGTACTCATAACAGGTGATCATTGAGAAAGGTTCTCCGGCCTTTTTTCTTGCTTTAAAATCTTTGATTGAAAATGGTTTTTTATCCCCTGTTAAATATCCCATGATTATTCCTCCTGAGGAAAATAATAGCAGCCTGACTGCCCGCTCGGTATTGAATATTTCGGAATAAATGTCAAATAATATTTCGATTTTTTATGAAAATTAGCTGTCATTTCACGATTTTCGAATACAGTCTGTTTTTTCGGCTGAGCATCACATTGATTTCTATATAAAGAAACATTTTACTTATTGACACATAAAACAAATATGAAAAATTATAACATATCCGGACATTCCCGGGAACTCTAATTATTTTTCAGGTGGTTTTTATGAGTTTAAGTATGATTTCAGCCTTTGTTCTGTATCTTGCAGTGATGGTTTTTATCGGCTGGACCTATATGAAGAAGAATGCAAGCTCTGCTGATTTCTTCCTTGGCGGAAGAAAGGTTGGGCCATGGATGACAGCGTTTTCTGCAGAGGCTTCCGATATGTCAGGATGGCTTCTTATGGGACTTCCGGGTGTTGCTTATCTTATAGGCGGTTTCTGGGAAGCCTTCTGGACAGCTGTAGGTCTTATTATAGGTACATATCTCAACTGGCTTCTGGTTGCAAAGAGGCTCAGAAAATACAGTATTCATTCCAGTGACTCAATCACCCTTCCTGAATTCTTCACCAACAGATTCAAGGACCGGTCAAGACTTATTGCACTGGTTTCTGTTATATTTATTCTTTTCTTTTTTATAATCTATACTGCATCCGGTTTTGTGGCCTGTGCAAAGCTTTTCTCTTCCTGTTTTCAGATCAGCTATTCCTGGGCACTTATTCTTGGAATAGCAGTTGTTCTGACCTATACTCTTTTAGGCGGATATCTGGCTGTATGTGCCACTGACTTTATTCAGGGAACGATCATGCTTGCTGCTCTGCTGATTTCTGCATCTGGCATGGTAATTGCTCTTGGCGGACCCGAAGCTGCAGTGCTGAAGATTGCTGAGTTCGGGAACAGTGCAGTCGGAGCTTTCGGATCAGATTCTCCTGACAATCCTCTGTATGCCGGAACATTCAGCAGTATGAGCATTGTTTCCGCTCTGGCATGGGGGCTTGGATATTTCGGTATGCCTCATATTCTGGTAAGGTTCATGGGCATCCGTTCCAACCACGAAGTGAAGATTTCACGGCGTATTGCCATATGCTGGGTTATTCTGGCTCTGGCTGCCGCAGTTGCAGTAGGTATTATCGGAAGAGCCTACCTTTTCCCTGAATACCTGACAAAGTCAGCAGCTGAAACTGTTTTTGCCGTTTCCATTCAGAAGCTGTTCCCCGGCTTTATTGCAGGTATCTTCCTCTGCGGAATGCTGGCTGCTGCCATGAGTACTGCGGATTCCCAGCTGCTGGTTGCCTCATCTGCCTTCTCAAGGGATATTTTCAAGGGCTGGATAAAAAAGGATGCATCTGAAAAGACAGTTCTTAATGTAAGCCGTATAACAGTTCTGGCAGTCGCTTTTATAGGATTTCTGCTGGCAAGGGATCCAAACAGTTCAATTTTCAGTCTTGTAAGCTATGCCTGGGCTGGTTTCGGTGCAACTTTCGGTCCAATTATCCTTCTGGCCCTGTTCTGGAGAGGTCTTACAAGAAACGGAGTTCTGGCAGGAATTATTGCCGGCGGTGTTACTGTTGTTGTATGGCATAACCTTAAGGGCGGCATCTTTGATCTCTATGAAATTCTTCCCGGATTTATTATCTGCGGTCTTGTGGCTGTCATCATCAGCCTGCTGAATAAAAACAAGGATCCGGAAGTCCTTAAGGAATTTGACGAATATATGAAGCTCAGTGACTGATGAAAAGCCCTTCCCTGCGGAAGGGCTTTTTTCTTTTCCAGGGATCTCTGTATCTGTGATCAGCATCCGGAAGCAGTTTAGAGTCCGTACATGATTTTTGACACTGCAGTTTTTTGTTCAGGTCTGTCGGATTCTTTTTATTCCTGCTGTTTCAGATTTTCCTTCTTGACTATTATACACTTTAAAACATTATGATGATATATTTCCCATGTAGGTGAACAAAAATGAGCAAACAGGCTGTTAAAGCTGCAAAAACAGTTAAAACTGTTAAGGCTGATAAAAAGGAAGTCAGTGTTGTCATTCCTGTTTATAATGAAAAAGGGGCGATTGAGGATACTATAAAACAGGTCCTTGATATTCTTGAAAAGGCAGATATTACCCATGAACTTATTCTGGTAAATGATGGCTCTACGGACGGGTCCGGAGAACTCATTAAGACAGCCCTTAAAACAATGAAAAAAAAGAATGTAATCCTCTGTGAACATCAGTTCAACAAGGGATACGGTGCTGCCCTTAAGACAGGGATCAGGGCTGCAAAATATGACTACATCTGTATTACAGATGCTGACTCAACTTATCCAAATGAAAGAATTCCGGAAATGCTGGATATAAGCATTAATGGAAGCTACGATATGGTTGTTGGAAAGCGTCCTTTCAAAAAACTTCCGACTCTCACAAAGCCTGCCAAGTGGTTTCTGACGAAGCTGGCAAGCTATCTGGTAAACGAAAAGATCGGGGACATAAACTCAGGTCTTCGTATTTTAAAGAAGGATGTCATTGTAAAATTCTTCCATATTATATCCGAAGGTTTTTCTTTTACAACCACAAGTACCATTGCTCTCATGTCCAACGGATACAGGATCTATTATCTGGATATTGACTATATGAAGAGAACGGGAAAATCCAAAATTCATCCCATCAGAGATACAATGAATTTTGTTCAGATTATTATAAGAACAGTTATTTATTTTAACCCTCTGAAGGTTTTTCTCCCGGTTAGTATTATTCTGCTGCTTATTGGTCTGCTGATTTTTATCGGCGGTCTCTTTTTCGGTAAACTGTACAACACCACTTTCCTGATTTTCTTCGTCAGTGCTGTTCATATGCTGGGAATCGGCATGCTGGCAGATCTTATCGGTAAAAGAACACAGATGTAGTTATCTGCTTTCCTGTCTGATGGTCATTATGCAGTCCCGGCAGTTGAACTCAGCCCGGAACCTGTTCTGACCGTCAGACAGAATATAGTATTCATCGGCAGATTCAGCTTTTCCCTGCTTCTGATATTTCGGACATTTCCCTGTTTCATATCTGAGACACATTTTCGTTTCCATTACCACAGATTCCTGTTTCCCCACGGACAGTTCAAAGGCGGGAACAGTTTTCTGAACACCTCTCCTGCGGTAGAATTTTTCTGCCATTGAGTTTGAAATGTTCCATGTGAAATCTCCCTCTTTTTCCGGGAAAGGCACATCAGCCCTTATTACAGGCTTTTCTGCAGGCATTCTGCGTTCTGCCAGAATCTGTTCCAGTTTTTCCGTGCACTCCCTTCGCATGGAATTGATAAAGGATACCGGCAGAAATTTATCTGTTTTAACAGTGACAGTTCCGGGCATGAAAAGAGAATCCCCTGTTTTTGAAAGGTGCT
Organism: Spirochaetota bacterium; assembly: GCA_045600925.1. Classification (GTDB taxonomy): domain Bacteria; phylum Spirochaetota; class UBA4802; order UBA4802; family UBA5550; genus JAZRYV01. Next base: position 25,749 of record JAZRYV010000122.1, on the reverse strand, counting down.
TTTTTATGATGCCGGAATTCTTTTCCGGATCATAACTCTTTTCCGCCTGTATCTTTGCAGCGGCTGAAACAGAAAGTCCGTCTGCTTTCATGGAAAGAAGAAATCCTTTTTCTGTTTCAAGGAATTCCATGTCTGCAGGGATTTTTCTTTGAATTTTTGCCGAGGAAAGAATTTTTTCAAAGGCTGCATCTCTGTTGCGGAAAAGTTCTGCCCCTGGGAAGATTCCGTTTGCCGAAAGGGGATATATAAAGCCTTTTTCTGTCCGGTTTACCTGTATGCCGCGGGTCTCTCCGGTTTTTGTAAAAAAGAAAAGTCCGTCTCCGGCAGAAATCTGTTTTTCGGTATTAAGAAAGAACCGGTTCTTTTCTGTTTTAAGTACTCTGCCAAGATATTCCCCTGAAGATTTTGGAGTGGCAGATGATCTGACTGATTCTTTCCTGCCTTCCAGAAAATATTCCGTGAATCCCCGGTTGAAGGTTCTGGCAGGATCTGGTTCGAAGTTCTGAATGACTGTTCCCGCAGAAGCCTTTTCCAGAGAAGGGTGCCTGTTCAGAATATCATCCAGTTTATGTCTGTACCAGGATGTAATGTTTTTAACATAGGACTGGTCCTTTAGTCTGCCTTCGATCTTAAGAGAATCCATTCCTGCCAGAATCAGCTGTTCCAGATATGCCCCTCTGTTCATGTCCTTCAGTGACAGCGGATATTTCCCCATGTCTGCAGGTCTTCCGGACTGATTTATGACCGAATAAGCCTTTCGGCAGGGCTGGGCACAGTTTCCTCTGTTTGCACTTCTGCCGCCTGCTGCAGCACTCATGTAGCATCTTCCGCTCATGGAAACGCAGAGGGCTCCGTGAACAAAACATTCCAGACTGCAGGAGGCTGCCTTTCTGGCTTCAGCCAGCTGTGCCAGCTCCAGCTCTCTGGCCAGAATGATGCGGGAGACTCCTGTATCACTGAGAAATTTTATGTGTTCAGGGGAATAGTTGTGACACTGTGTGCTGGCATGAAGGGCAACCGGCGGCAGATCCATTTCAAGGATCCCCATGTCCTGAAAAATTACTGCATCTGTTCCGGCCCGGCAGAGATCAAAAATGAGATTCCGGACTCTTTCCAGTTCCGGCTCATAAATTATTGTGTTTACTGCTGCATAGACTTTTACTCTGTATCTGCGGGCATAGGAGGCCAGCTTTTCTATGTCACTGACAGTATTCCCTGCGGCTGCTCTGGCACTGAATTCCGGAGCTCCAATATATACTGCATCAGCTCCGGAATTTATGGCTGCAATTCCTGTTTCTTTATCTTTTGCAGGAGCAAGAAGCTCTATGGTTCGTTCCATTATTTTTTTGTCTTTTCCAGAAGCTGTATTCTGGCGGCAATATCTGTCATCTGATCTCTTAAAACGGCAGCCTGTTCAAAGTTAAGTTCTTCTGCAGCCTTAAGCATGTCTGTTCTGAGCCTGTCTTTCAGTTTTTTCATGTCGGGCAGACTGTTTTTCTTATATTCGGAAATGTAATCTGCTGCACAGGAGGCTTCGCTGTTTTCCTGAATATATTCCCTTTCAATTATATCCCGTATGTCCTTGACTATGGTTGACGGTGTAATGCCATGTGTTTCATTGTATTCCTGCTGGATTTTCCTGCGGCGTTTCATTTCTGTGACGGCAGCCTTCATTGAGTCCGTAATCACATCTCCGTACATGATTACTGTTCCATTTACATTTCTGGCTGCCCTGCCTGCTGTCTGTATAAGGGATCTGTGGGAACGGAGAAATCCTTCCTTGTCTGCATCAAGTATGGCTACAAGGGAGACTTCAGGTATATCCAGCCCTTCCCTTAAAAGATTGATTCCTATGAGGCAGGAAAAATCGCCTTTTCGGAGATCCCGGATTATTTCAACTCTTTCAATGGTTGTGATTTCAGAATGGAGATATCTGCAGCTGATATCTATTTCGTTGAAATAATCTGTCAGATCCTCTGCCATCTTTTTGGTCAGGGTTGTGACCAGAACACGTTCCCCTGCGGCAATGCGTTTTTTTACTTCCCCTGCCAGATCTTCGATCTGGTGTTTTGCCGGCCGGATAATGACTTCCGGATCCAGAAGCCCTGTGGGCCGGATGACCTGTTCTGCAGTCTGCTGGCTGTTCTGAATTTCAAAATCACCGGGAGTTGCGGATACGAAGAGGCTCTGTCTGACAATCTGAAAAAATTCCTCGAAAAAGAGAGGCCGGTTGTCCAGAGCTGAAGGCAGCCGGAATCCGTATTCCACAAGATTTTCTTTCCTGGACCGGTCTCCGGCAAACATGCCTCTGAGCTGTGGCAGTGTAACATGGGACTCGTCAATTAGTACGGCAAGATCATCATCAAAGTAATCGAGAAGACAGGCTGGTCTTTCTCCTGGTTTTCGTCTGGAAATGATACGTGAATAGTTTTCTATTCCTGGACAGTAGCCTGTTTCGAGCAGCATTTCCATGTCGTACTTTGTCTTGGTTTCAAGACGGAGAGCCTCCACCAGTTTCCCACTGCTTCTCAGTTCTTCCAGCCTGGCATCCAGTTCCTGCTGAATCATTTCAATGGTAGTTTTCATTTCGGCCGGATCTGATACAAAGTGCTTTGCAGGATAAATGCAGCAGAACTTCATTCTGGCAAGGACTGCCTTTGTCAGAGGATCTATAAGAGAGATGGCTTCAATGGTGTCTCCGAAAAATTCTATTCTGTAGGCTTCCTTCTGCATGGATGCAGGAAAAATTTCCAGGATGTCTCCTTTGACCTGAAAAGTTCCGCGGGTAAAGGAAACGTCATTTCTTTCGTAGTAGATGCCGACAAGATCCCGGAGCAGCTCGTCCCTGTCCATCTCATCGTCCTGTTTTATGACCAGATGCCGGTTCCGGAATTCCTCCGGAGTTCCCAGACCGTAGATACAGGATACAGAGGCGACAACAACTACATCCTTTCTTTCCATAATAGAGGATGTGGCCTTTAATCTCAGCCGGTCAATTTCATCATTTATGGAGGCATCCTTTTCGATGTACAGATCCGAGGATACCACATAGGCTTCCGGCTGATAGTAATCGTAGTAGGAAACGAAGTACTCCACTGCGTTTTCCGGAAAGAATCCGCTGAATTCTCTGTACAGCTGGGCAGCCAGGGTCTTGTTGTGGGTCAGAATCAGTGTTGGCCTCTGAATCTTTTCAATGATTTTGGCCATGGTGAAGGTTTTGCCTGATCCGGTCACTCCAAGAAGGCACTGATATTTCATGCCGTCCTTAAAGCCTTTTGAAACCAGATCTATGGCTTTCTGCTGATCTTCTGAAGGGGTAAAAGGGGATACAACTTTAAGTGCAGGCATAATTTCAGTTCTTAATACTAGAGATTTACGGCAGTTCCGGAAAGAAACTGTTTAACATATATCTGAACTAATATTTTTTTGCAACGATAAAAAGGAAGTATTGGGGAAAATGGGCTGTCTGCGGCTGGATTCCGATTCATTTCAGTTTTTCTGTGTCTGTTTGATAATTACCGGCTCCATTTATTAAGTCCTGGGGGGCTGGACAAAGGATGTCTTACATTCTCCTTACCATGGAACAGAGTATTTATTCCTCTGTCCCATGTTCATCTTCCTGCTCTGATTCCTGAACAGGGTCAGCTTCCGGTTCCGGAGATTCAGTATCAGGTCTTTTAAGTGCGGAAAGATTTTTCCTGCTGATTCTGTACACTGTGGTACAGGTACTGCCGGCGGGGCTGTATGTCCGGCTTACAGTCTTTCCTCCCTTTATAAGGACGGATAATTCACTGCTGTTTTCTCCTTTCAGAACATATGCCGCAATTGTCATTGCTTTGATTTTTGCGGCTGAACAGGCTGCGTTTTCTTTTATGATTTCAGATTTCCCTTCATATTTTTCGTCAGCTGTCCCGGCAGCAGTTATTTCCAGTGTGTTTTCGTCAATCCATGAACAGTATTTTTCGAAATCAGAAGCGTATGGATTTACAGAATTATCTGTTTTAACAGAACAGCACAGAATCAGTCCTGCAGCCAAAAGGCCTGTCAGCATAAGAATTTTTTTCATCTGTCCTCCGGGAAAGTATAAAAAAGGCTGCCCCGGAGGCAGCCTTTTCTTTTTTTAAAGTGGGAATTATTCCCACTGGGCAGCAGAAACTTTGTTCTTAAGTCCCTTTGCCTTGATTTCATAGATGATTTCGCAGTTCTGTTCTTCATCGTATGTAACCTTTGTTACAGATCCGCCTTTTATGGTTCCCTGAACTTCCTGAGCAACTGCCATTCCGGAGATTTCAAAGTCATTCATGCCTGAAGCCCCTTCCAGTTTTGAACCTTTGAATTTTTCAAGGATCTGATACTGGGCGTTGAGGATTGCAGCACGTTTTGCAGATTCCTGTCTCTGGATTCTATTTGAAAGTGTTGATTTGGGAGCACCTGTTGCTGCAATGCGGTAGGTGTTGTCATCAATCCATCCTTCTGTTGTGTAGCTTTCTCCTTCAACAGTTCCTCCCAGCTGTCCGGAACTGCAGCCTGTCATTGCAATAATTACACTGATTGAAAGAACTGCAGCAATGCTGAGTAATTTTTTCATTTTTAAATCCTCCTGTTCTCCCTGAGGAGAAATGAATTATATCAGGCTGCTGCCTGCAAGATTTAAGCACTTTATACATTAAAATAATAATAGTCAACTCAAAAATTAAATCCGGTTTTATATAAACTGTAAAAAAGAGTTTAATGTCCGGATTCCGGCAGGAACTTTACACTTGACACAGGCAAAAAACTTTTTTTAAATGCAGACATGAAAGAAAAAATGACAATCTCTGCAGACAGACTGTATCAGAAATTTTTACGCAGAGTGCTTTTCCGGGATCTTTCTTTTTCACTTTCCACAGGAGAATCTCTGGCTGTTACGGGCCATAATGGTTCCGGCAAATCCACTCTGCTGCAGATACTTGCACTGCTTCGGTCTCCTGTAAAAGGAACGGTTTCTTATTATAAAGACGGTGTTAAGGCTGATGATGACCTTGCCAGATCCGCAGCAGGTTTCTGCAGTCCTGCTCTCTCCCTCTATGAAGATCTGACTGTTTATGAAAATCTTGCCTTTGTCTGCGGTGGAAAGGACAGAGATTTCCTCATGGCAGGGCTGGAACACTTTCAGCTGAATGGACATGAAAACAAACAGGTCCGGCACTGTTCTTCCGGCATGAAACAGAGACTGAAATTTCTCTGTTCCTCAGCAGTTCACCCTGCAGTGCTCTTTCTGGATGAACCAGGATCAAATCTGGACATGGCAGGACGGGATCTGATATATTCAGAGATAAATGCAATGAAAGAGAACACAATTATTATACTTGCAACAAACGAAGAAGAGGAGGCGCGGCTCTGCAGCAGGAGGATCAGTCTTGACTGAAATTATCAGAAGTCTGGCAAAGGACCTGAAGGTTGAGTTCAGAAATCCGGCAGCAGCAGGAGCTGCCGCTGCCTTTGCCTGCATTACAACACTGGCGGTAAGCATGGTATCCCGAGGAACATCATACAGTCCAGATGTCCTTTCCGTTTTCCTTTGGATCATTCTTTTCTTCTGTGCCATGAACAGTCTCCTTCATACCTTTATCAGAGAGGAACAGGAACGGACTGCTCTTTTCCTGACACTGAATATTAAACCGGAAAATATCTATCTTTCCAAGCTGATCTTCAACTGTCTGTTTTTTCTGGTGCTTCAGCTTATTGTCTGTCCGCTGTTCGTCTTTTTTATGGATGTGAACATTATCAATATCCCTCTTTTTGTGCTGACTGTGCTTGCAGGCGGTCTTGCCCTTTCCTCTGCATCTACTGTTCTGGCTGCCATTGCTGCAGGAGCCGGAGGCAGAGGTGCTTTGTTTACTATCATCTCCTTTCCTCTGCTGCTGCCCTGTATGCTGGTAAGCATTTTCACAACTGCAGTCAGTCTTGAACAGGCTGAGGGAAGCTTTAACAATGTGTTCTTTCTGCTTGCCTTTTCCGGAACGGTCATTGCTCTTTCGTTCCTGCTATTCCGATATATATGGCTTGAAAAATGAAAATTACAAAACTTGTTTACATTCTTATGCCTGCAGCGATTTTGGCTGCATTTCTTCTGGCTCCCAGGACTGAAATTCTGGGGGATACTGGCAGAATTATATATTTTCATGTACCGGCTGCCATGGTTTCTGTAATTGCCTTTGCTGCTGCAGGAGTCTGGTCCGTTATGTACATTATAAAAAAGGGGCCGGAAATGCTGTGCAGAAAGGCTGCAGCTTCTGCAGGTCTGGGACTGCTTTTTTCCGTGATTACTCTGATTACCGGATCCCTGTGGGCAAAGATGGCCTGGGGAAGTTTCTGGAACTGGGATCCCAGAGAAACTTCTGTTCTGGTCCTGCTTCTCATTTATATTGCCTATTTCAGTCTTAATTCCTCTCTTGGAAACAGTCCGGCAAAGGGAAGGATCGGATCTGTGTACCTGATTCTGGCCATGGCTGTTATGCCGTTTTTTGTTTTTGTCATTCCCAGGATATATCAGTCCCTCCATCCTGATACCATCATCAATGCAGAGGGAACATTTAAACTGGACAGTGTCATGAGAATAACACTGCTGATTTCATCAGCCGCATTTATTTTCCTGTACTGCCATCTTATGAGCCTTAAGAACAGGCTCCTTAAAATAGAAGAAATTCTGGATGAGAAAGAAGAAAAGGGGAACTGACCGGTTTTCTGAAAGGAGATAATATGAGTGAACTTATAGCTGTTATGCTTGTTATTCTTATCGTGTGGCTTGGGCTTGCATGCTGGCTGTTCAGGACAGACCGGAGAATATCTGTACTGGAGAGAGAGATTCATGAAGACTAAAAGACTGGTGATTTTCGGACTGGCAGCAGTTCTGATGGTGGCCGGGATTCTGCTTTTAAGTGATGATCTCGTGTCTCCATATGTTTCTTTTGATGACGCAGTAAAAAAGGCAGGTTCCTGTGTTCAGGTAATCGGGAAAATTGATAAAGACTCTCCTGTCAGACAGTCTGATGACGGTTTTTCCTTTGTAATGAAAAATGATTCCGGAAGCCTTATGACGGTGGTCAGTCATGATGTTAAACCTGTGAATTTTGAACATGCAGACAGCGTTGTAGTTCTGGGCCGGTTTGAAAAAGAACAGAACTTTTTTGAGGCTGACAGAGTACTTACTAAGTGTCCTTCAAAGTACACAAAGGAGAAAAAATAATGAACATGGGAAATATTCTCCTGTACGGAGCCCTGATTCTTTCCTGTCTGTCTCTGTTTTTCATCGGAAAGAGTGCTTCAGGGAACAGGCTTTCCATGGTAAGTGCAAGGCAGATTTTCTATCTTGCAGGCATAATGATCCTTTTTTCATTTTTACTGCTGACAGTGTCCTTTCTTAATGATGATTTCCGGTTCCTTTATGTTTATGAAAATTCATCCTTTGATCTTCCTGTGGCATACAAGGCGGCAGCAGTGTGGGCCGGCAAGGAGGGAAGTTTCCTCCTTTGGCTTCTGTTTTTAAGCCTTGCCGGTTTTGCAGTTACAAGGACAGAAAGGTCCTTTGAGAATATAATTCTTGGCCTGGTCATTATCACGCAGGTCTTTATCCTTCTCCTTCTTGTTGCAGAATCTCCATTCCGTTTTATATGGGATGTTTATCCTGAAGATTTTACTGCCGGGAAATTCCTTCCTGAAGGATTTGACGGGCTTGGCATGAATCCGCTTCTGGCAGACCCCTGGATGGTCTCTCATCCTCCTCTGCTTTTCCTTGGCTATGCCTCTTCCATAATACCTTTCGGCTATGCAGCGGCAGGCATCATCAGAAAAGATTATACCTCCTGGCTGGATCGTTCCTGTAAATGGGTTCTTTTCAGCGTGGCAGCTCTGGGAACCGGAATTTTTCTGGGTGGATACTGGGCATACACTGTTCTTGGATGGGGAGGTTTCTGGGGCTGGGATCCTGTGGAAAATTCTTCCCTTATTCCATGGCTGGCAGCTGTGGCTCTTCTTCATGTACTGCTTATTCAGAAAAGGAAAGGAGCCCTTGTCAGAACCGGTCTTGTTCTTGCATTTGCATATCCGGTTCTGGTTTTCTACAGCACATATCTGACACGGAGCGGAGTGCTTTCTGATTTCTCTGTTCATTCCTTCGGAGGAGGGGGTGTTTCCGGATACATTCTGTTTTTTCTGCTGTTTTACATTGTTCTTGCTGCTGCTCTTATAAAGAAAAGTATTTCGTCAGTCAGGGGAAAATCCCTTTCAGAAAAGATGTGGGCCTGGGACAGCCTTACGCTTTACGGAAGTGCAGCTCTGGTCATTTTCGGACTTATAATTTTAACCGGAACCTCCATGCCCATTCTTTCCGGGCTGGCAGGGAATCCGGCATCTGTTACTGCAAAGTTCTACAACAGTCTGAGCATTCCATTCGGACTGATAATTCTGGTTTTTATGATACTGGGAACAGTTTCCATGAGATCAGGTTCTGTTAAGGAAAACATAACAGCCGGTATTCTGGCCGCAGCCGGTTCTGCAGCAGTGAACATTTCTTTTTCCGGAAACATTACAGCATGGATTTTTACACTTGTATCTTTCTTTGCTGTCGTAAGATGCATTGAAGATCTGATCCTTGTCCGGAAAAAGTCTCTGTTTCCGTCCAGACTGGCACACTGCGGGACTGCTCTTTTTGCTGCAGGCTGCATAGCCTCTGGTTTTTATACAGAGACTTTCAGTGCAAGACTTGTTCAGGGACATGCTGACCAGCTTGGACCTGTAACTCTGACTTTTGTAAAATTTAATGAAGGCAGAGAATCATCCATCTCTTTTCGGATGGAAAATGGTTCCGCTGTGAAAGAATTCAGCTGTCCTTATTTTATGAGCGGAAAAGGCGGCGGACTGTACAGAGCTCCCTATATTTCATCCGGCATATCAGGTGATATTTATATTTCTGCAGAGGAGTACACTTCCGGTAAAGAAATGATGTCCAGGGTTTCTCTTTCAAAAGGAGAAAAGAGGTCAGTCTGCGGTCTTAATGTGGAATACAGGGATCTGTCCACAGCCGGAATGATGTCGGAAAACCCTTCAGTTTTTGCAGAGCTTCTTGTTAACGGGAAAAGGGTGAAAACAGGTTTCATTTTTGAAAACGGGAAACGTCAGCCTCTGCCTGGTCTTTTTGAAGGCAGGCAGATTTTTATGGAAGGCTTTGATCCGGGAGAAAAAACAGTCAGTCTTTTTGTAGAACCTGGAAAGGACTCCAGAATCCCTGCGGATACTGTGCTTGTTGATGTGTCTGTCAAACATCTGATCTGGTTTGTCTGGGCCGGAACTGTCCTCATTGTGGCAGGAGGAGTTCTTGCTCTGACTATGAGGAAAAGCGGGAAACAGTCCTGATTTTTCCGAAAATTCATAAGGTCCGGAAACGGACCTTATTTACAGGTTTTTATGAAAGGATTTTTATCTTCCTTTACCGGTTTTGAGCTGGGGCTGTGGATTTTTTCCATAACTGGTGTTTCTATTGTTTTCTTCCTTATGCCGGATCAGTATCCTTTGACCCTTGCTGCAGTGATTACCGGTGCCACTTCCCTTATTTTTATTGCACGGGCAAATCCTGCCGGCCAGTTCCTCATGGCTCTGTTCTGTCTTATGTATGCCTGGATTTCCTTCCGGTACAGGTATTACGGAGAGATGGCGACCTTTCTGCTCATGAGCCTTCCCAGTGCGGTTATCTCCGGCATTATCTGGCTCAGGCATCCCTCTGAAAAGAAAAATCAGGTGGAAATAGCAGTTCCGGGCAGAAAGGCATGTGTTATTCTGTTTCTTCTTACAGTTCCTGTGACAGTATTTTTTTATTTTCTGCTGAAGTATCTGGACACCCCTAATCTTGTACTGTCTTCCGTCTCTGTTGCCACCAGTTTTCTTGGTGCAGGTTTTGTATGTCTCAGATCCGTTTACTACGCAGCAGCCTATGCATCCAATGATGCTGTTCTTATTCTGCTGTGGATTCTGGCTGCAGCAGAAGATCCTGTTTATGCTCCAATGATTTTCTGCTTTGTGATATTTCTGATGAATGATCTCTACGGGTTCGTAAACTGGCGAAGGCTTCTGGTCCGTCAGAGAGCCGGTGCCTCCGGGGAATAAATCTGCCGGTGTTCAGACTTAAGAGGTCTGAAACTTCATAAAAAAGAAATTTTTAAAAATTCAGCCTTCATTTATGTATTCCTTATACAGGCTTTTTCTTTTCTTGACATTGCCTGAATATGTGTTATAAGGAGAGTAGGATGACAGGTATAGTAACGATGGAAAATCTGATGGAAAATGATTTCCATGCGGACAATAATTATCATATCTACACCAGGTCTTATTATTCCCCCATATGGAGGAATGGCTGTTCTGTTCAGACCCTAATTATGAAATAAAAAGGACCCGCTTCCCGGGGTCTTTTATGAAGTCTTTCTTTTTAGATAATAAAATATGGCTAAGAATTTAATAGATATCAAAGAAAACTACATATACAAGCTTGACAGAGAGCTTCTTTCTATTCTGCTTCAAGATCATTCTTCAAAACAAAACATAATCTGGGCAACTGATAATTACTCAGATCGTGGTTTTGGCTATCATTTTCAGGATCAAATAACAATTCAAAGCATCACCGGATATAATGGAAATGTTATAAAGCCAAGAACGGAAAAATCACAAAAAGAACAGGCAGAACGTATTCGAAAAAAGGCGGAAGTGTTTACTCCTTCGTGGATTTGTAATGCACAAAATAATTTGGTAGATAACGCCTGGTTCGAGTCGGAAGGGATGTTCAATGTTGAACATGATAAAACATGGACTGAATCAGCAGAAAAAGTTCCGTTTCCTGCACCATCGGGGAAAACCTGGCAGGATTATATTGATGATACTCGTCTTGAAATCACCTGCGGTGAAGCCCCGTATCTTGTAAGCAGATATGATGCTGTGACAGGTGAAGTAATAGAGATTAAACGCAGGATCGGTCTTCTTGACAGAAAGCTCAGGGTTGTTTCCGAAAATATAGATGATGAACAAGAATGGTATTTTTGGGTGAAAAGGGCATTTCAAAGTATATATGGCTTTGAATGGCAGGGCGATAATGTTCTGCTTGCAAGAGAAAATCTGCTGTTTACTTTTATAGATTATTACGAAAACAAGTTTGGTGTATTCCCCATTAAAGAACATCTCAAAGAGATAGCAACGATTATATCATGGAATATATGGCAAATGGATGGCCTGAAATTTGTTGTTCCAGAAAGCTGCAAGGAGAAGGAACCGGACCAGATTAGTCTGTTTGACACAGAGACAAAAAAGGAGCCATGCAAAGGGTGTACTAAAAATGATCCCTATGCTCATACGGGTATTTACTGTAGAATTAAAGACTGGAAAGAAAATAAAACAGTAAAATTTGTTGATCTGCTTAAGAGGAAAAGAATTAACAGGAAGTGATTATATGAAAGATATCTCATTGCTTGATAATATCATAGTTGGCAGAGTTGATCCTCATATCTATGCTTTTACGACAGGGACTGTTCCGAGCTATCTGAAAATTGGTGATACATATCGTCCTGTTTCCGTTCGCTTAAATGAGTGGAAAGAGTATTTCCCCGATTTGGAAAAACAATATGAAGAAATAGCGAAAGTTGACAGTGATGTTTACTTCCGTGATTTTGCGATACATTATTTTCTCGAAAGCGAAAAGAAACGCATCCGGTTGCAGCAGACAGACATTCCCACGGATGTTTATTATTCAAAAGAGTTTTTCAAAGAAGCAACTGCACGTGATATTATTGAAGCAATAGAAGATATCACACGGGATTATCAGCAAAATGGCGGCAAATATCAGTTCTATAACGCCGAAACCCGCCTTGCCGAAACATTTACTTATGCAAGAACAGAAAGTTATGAGCCCCGCCCCAATCAAAAAGATACCATAGACCGTTTCAAAACTGCAGTTGCAGCAGGCAGAAAAAATCTTTTGATGTATGCCGTTATGCGCTTTGGCAAATCGTTTACCTCTATGTGTTGTGCAGTTGAGATGGGCGCCAACATTGTCGCTATTGTCTCAGCCAAAGCCGATGTAAAAGAAGAATGGAAAAAGACCGTAGAAAGCCATACAAAGTTTGCGGATTATGTTTTCATTGACGGGAATGCGCTTCTGGCAAATGAAAATACCATCAAAGAAACGGTTACCGGTGGTAAAAAGGCTGCGATCTTTCTGACCTTGCAGGATTTGCAGGGTGGTGAAATCAAAGAAAAGCACAAAGAAGTCTTTGAAAATCAAATAGACCTTTTGATTGTGGATGAGACGCACTTTGGTGCCCGCGCAGAAAAATATGGACAGGTGCTTCGTGAACTTGGCAAAGACGAGATCAAAGCACAGAATCACAAAAAGGATAACGATGATTTTGTTGAAGCATCGGAAGCTGACGAGCAGATCGAAAGGGTTTTGAAGCCGAAAGTCAGACTACATCTTTCCGGTACACCCTACCGCATTTTGATGGGAAGCGAATTCACGAAAGATGATATTATCGCATTTTATCAATTCTCCGACATCGTGAAGGATCAGGAAGCATGGGATAAAGCACATGTTTTGTCTGATGACGTAAAAGAGTGGGACAACCCGTATTACGGCTTCCCGCAGATGATTCGTTTTGCCTTTAACCCCAATGAATCTTCTCGTCGGCGTCTGAAAGAGTTAAAAGAAAGCGGTGTTTCCTTTGCCTTTTCAGCTCTGTTAAAACCGAAATCTGTAAAAAGAGCGGATGACGGCAGTCACAAAAAGTTTGTCTATGAACAGGAAGTCCTCGATCTGCTTGAAGTCATCGACGGAAGCAAAGAAGATGACGAACTTCTCGGATTTCTTGACTATAACAAAATCAAAGACGGTAATATGTGCCGCCATATCGTTATGGTGTTGCCTTATTGTGCCTCCTGTGACGCAATGGAAGAGCTGATTCGCAGCAATCCCGATAAGTTCAAGAATCTGAACGACTACGAGATCGTAAACATCTCCGGGCTCGATGTCCCGAGAAAATTGGGCTATCCTCAGAAAATCAAAAGTTTTATTCATCGTTGCGAAGAGGAAGGCAAAAAGACTCTGACGCTCACCGTAAACCGTATGCTGACCGGCAGCACAGTAGAAGAGTGGGATACGATGCTCTTCTTGAAAGATACCGCTTCTCCGCAGGAATACGATCAGGCGATTTTCCGTTTGCAGAATCAGTATATCAAAAAGTACATTGACGATAATGGCAATGTAATCAAGTACAATATGAAGCCACAGACGCTTCTTGTGGACTTTATGCCCGGTAGAATGTTCTCCATGCAGGAACAGAAAGCACAGATTTACAATGTCAATGTGGACGATGCCGGGAACAGCAGACTGGAAGAACGGCTGAAAGAGGAACTGCGTATTTCTCCGATTATCGTTATGAACAGTGATAAAATGGAGGAAGTGCAGGCAGCGGATATTCTGAACGCAGTCAGTGAGTATTCCAAATCACGTGGCGTAGCGGAAGAAACTCTTGAGATTCCAGTTGATCTTTCGCTTATGAAGATTGCCGTTATTCGCCGTGCCATTGAAAGAGAAAACGAACTTGGCTCAAAAGCCGGTCTTACTATTAAAGCAACCGAAGGCGACGGGACTGATATGGATACCGGAGGCGACGTCGGTGACGATGGCGCTGCGGGTGGTGATGGAACTCATGAGCCCGGAGATGAAACCGATGGAACAGATACAGCTGGCGGAACAAACGATGAGAAAAAGAAAAACGATCCTGCAAAGCAGTTTCGTTCATATTATGCAAGAATTTTGTTTTTCGCATTTCTGACCAGAGATACCGTTATTTCCCTTGAAGGTATTATCTCCATGATAGAAACAGAGGATAATGCCAGAATCGCAAAGCATATCGGCATTTCCAAACCGGTGCTGGAAAGTATTCAAAATAATATCAACAAATTTACCCTGCGAAAGCTTGATTATAAGATTCACAACCTCAACAAGCTTTCTAATGACACGTCCGTCAACCCGTTTGAAAGAGCGACCATTGCTGTTCAAAAGTTCGGAAAACTTGGTGAATCGGAAGTAATCACCCCAAAGAAGATTTGTGATGAGATGGTCGCTCTTGTGCCGGATGAAGGATTTACTGGTGTAATTAAAAACGGTCATAAGATTCTTGATATTGCAGGAAAAGCCGGAGAATTCGCTCTTGCAGTTTTCGAGCGTTTCAAGAGGCTCGGCTATAGCCTTGACCAAATCAAAGGTACGATTTATACGATCCCAACATCCGGTCTCACATACGAGTTTACCCGTATGATTTATGAGATTTTGGGCTTGAATGTAGAAAATATCGCCGACAAGTTTAACGATTATGACCTGCTGAAAATAAAGAAGAAATATACTAAAGGCAAAAAAACAGGTCAAAACACAAAAGAAATAGACTTTGAAAAAATTTGTGCAATCCTGACACAGAACAAGCCGTTTAATGAAATTACTATTTACGATGAAATCGGCGAAGGAGATGAGAAAGTGATTTTTGATGTTGTGGTAGGAAATCCGCCGTATCAAGATACCGCAGGCGGCGGTGGTTATGAGATAGGAGGTTCGTCCATATTTGAAAAATTCATATTAACTGGCACAGCACTAACTAAACAATATGTATCGATGATTACGAAAGCAAGTTGGTATTCAAGTAGTAAATTTAACAGTTTTCGTAGCGCATTTATTAACGAAGGTCATATATCTCGCATTGATGATTTTACAGATAGTACAGAATGTTTTGCAAATTCAGTAAATATTGCCGGAGGTGTTTCGTTTTTTGTTTGGAATAAACAATATGTAGGCGAGTGTGCATTTTTTAATCATAACAATGGGGTCTTTTCAAATATCAACAGGAAACTGAATCAGTATCCTATAGTTATTCGTTATAATTCAGCGGTTTCTATTCTTGAAAAAGCAAGGGAATCTTTAGATACGATGGAGAGTTTGATATTGACATCAAAACCTTTTGGGTTTAGAACATACGCAAGAGGCAAGAAGAGTGTTTTCCCCGGATGCTTTAAACTGTTTCACAGTGAAGGTGTTGGATATGTCTCTTCCGATGAAATAACCAAAAACAATAATCTTGCAGAAACATACAAAGTGAGAATTGGAATTTTACGACCAAGTAATGGAGAAATCAAGGTGAAAGATTTTACATCATCATATAGAGTTATTACAACACCAAACATCCTGCTAAATGATGAAATTTGTACCGAATCATATATGATAATCGGTTATTTCGACACAAAAATAGAGGCAGATAATTGTTGTAATTATTATAAAACTAAGTTTACAAGATTTTTAATATTATCTACATTGTCTGGCATTCTTTTTTCGGAAAGCAGCTTCCAGTATGTACCAAAATTGGATTTTTCAAAAGAATCTATTGACATTGATTGGTCGAAATCTATTACTCAAATTGATTCTGTTGCAAAAGAAAAATACGGTTTTGATATTAACGAAATAGATGCTCAACTGTATGCTAAATACGGTTTAACATCCGAAGAAATCGCCTTTATCGAGTCCACAATCAAACCTATGGAATGAGTTGCTTAAAAGGCTGCTCAAAGCAGGTTTTGGAAGGGATATTCCATTTTTAGTTGAAAAATAAAAAGGCCCCGGTTCCGGGGCCTTTGTTTTACTGTGCTGCCTTAAGGATTCTTGCTCTGGTCTTTTCTTCTCCCAGAATCTGCTGTATTTCCCAGATATCCGGAGACTGGTTCCGGCCTGTAAGGGCTGTCCTTATGACTGTGCTTACATCTCCCACATGTCCCCTGAATTTGTCCGGATTCTTTTTATAGTCTTTAGGCTTCAGAGCATAGCCCAGTTCTGTGGAAAGAGCACGTATTTTTTCAAACCAGGCTTCCTGGGTGTCAGTATGATCGTATGTGGCCATGTATCCTTTCAGTATGGCAGGAATATCCTCTGCAGGTACATTGGCAGGATATGGTTCCGGCTGCTGTTTTTCAAAGTATTCATCAAAGAAATATTTTATGAAGGTGAACATCTGGTCTGCACAGATATGATCCTTTCTTGGCCGGTCACCGTGTCTGCCAATGTCCAGAATCTTTTCCAGATATTCTCTGTCTGCCAGAACCGGTTTCAGCTCAGGCCGGAACTCATCAGCCCACCCTGTAAGAAAATCAGCCAGTTCTGCTGCAGGAATTTTTCCCAGCACTTCCTTGCTGATGTCGTTCAGTTTGTCCAGATCGAACAGTGCTCCGGAAGTGCTCATCTTTTCCAGTGAAAAAGGAAAGTCATCAGAAGATGCTTCCGGATTTGCTGTACGCCATTCTTCGTAGTTGGAATTGAGGATGGTCAGCATGTATTCTCTTACAGCCTGAGGATGATAGCCTTCCCTGCGGTAATAATCCAAAGAAAGTTCAGGATCCTCCCTTTTGGACAGCTTCCTTTTGTTTCCTGCTGCATCCAGTTTCATGAGCTGGGCAGTGTGGCAGTAGACAGGCATTTTAAAGCCAAGCATGCCGAACAGTTCCACATGAACCGGAACAGAGGAGATCCATTCTGCTCCACGTACAACATGGGTTGTTCTCATTAAATGGTCATCTATTACATGGGCGAAATGGTATGTCGGAATGCCTGTGGCCTTGAGGATTACCACATCCTGAAAATTTTCAGGCATGGAAAGTTCACCGCGGATTGCATCATATACAGTAATGGTCTTTCCTGCTTCTCCTCTCTGGCCCTGCGATTTAAGTCGGATTACATATGGTTTCCCCTGAGCCAGATTCTGACGTATTTCTTCCATGGACAGATTTCTGGATACTGCCCATTTCCCGTAGATGCCGGTTTCTTCCTTCTGTTCTTCCTGCTGTCTGCGTATTTCTGTTATTTCATCTTCTGTCAGGAAACATGGGTAGGCCTGTCCTTTTTTTACCATGAGTTTTGCATAGCACTGGTAGATGGCTCCTCTCATGCTCTGGCTGTAGGGGCCGTAGGAACCGGTATCTCCTGTGAGTCCTGCCCCTTCGTCAAAATTAATACTGAAAAATCTCAGGGCGTTGATGATGATCTCGACTGCGCCGTCAACCTTCCGTTTATCATCCGTATCTTCTATACGCAGAAAAAAAGTGCCTCCGCTCTGATGAGCAAGTCTTTCATCCACAAATGCCCCGTACAGGTTTCCCAGATGAATGAATCCTGTGGGACTGGGGCCCAGTCTTGTGACCTTTGCTCCTGCAGGAAGCTTCCTCTGAGGGAAAAGGCTCTCGTAGTATTCCGGTGTTTCTTTTATATTCGGGAAAAGAAGTTCTGCAAGTTCTGTGTTATCCATAATATCCTCCTTATTTAAAACAAAAGCCCCGTAAGACGGGACTTTCATAAAGTGTTTTATGCGGACTTTTGTCCAATACTTTTATATATAAACTTCTCTTGGTCTGCTGCCCTGCTGTGGACCGATGTATCCTCTGGATTCCATAAGTTCAATGATACGGGCGGCCCTGTTGTAGCCTATGCTCAGCCTTCTCTGGAGATAGGAGGCCGATGCCTTTCTTGTCTCCTCCACAATCTTCAGTGCGTCAAGGAACAGTTCATCGTCACAGCCGTCCTCTTCTCTGGAAGATTCAGTAGCGTCAAAGAGAGCCTGTTCAATATCTATGTATACCGGATCTCCGTATTTTTCCAGGTATTCCACCATCCCTGATATTTCTTCTTCAGAAATGAAGGCCCCCTGTATTCTGACAGGAAAAGATTTTGTGGGAGACTGATACAGCATGTCTCCCTGTCCCAGAAGTTTTTCAGCTCCGTTTCTGTCCAGAATAGTACGTGAATCGTTCTTCTGTGCCACCTGGAAAGCGATTCGTGCAGGGAAATTTGCCTTTATGACTCCTGTGATAACATCAACCGATGGCCTCTGGGTTGCCAGAACCAGATGAATACCTATGGCTCTTGCCTTCTGGGCAAGCCTGGTAATGTAGTTTTCTATCTCCTTGGAGGCCACCATCATAAGGTCCGCCAGTTCGTCTATGATGATGACAATGTAGGGCAGGGATTCCCCGCCGGTTCCCTTTACCTTCTGATTGTATATCTCTATATCCCTTGTGTTCATGGATGACAGCAGTCTGTATCTCCGTTCCATTTCGCAAATGGCCCATTTAAGGACAGACGGAGTCACTGCAGGTTCAGTGATTACAGGTGTCAGCAGGTGCGGTATTCCGTTGTACATCTGGAGTTCCACCATCTTGGGATCCACAAGAATGAATCTTACACAGTTTGGATCGTATCTGTAAATCAGACTGGATATTATGGTGTTTACACATACGGATTTTCCTGAACCTGTTGCTCCTGCAATCAGCAGGTGAGGCTGTTTTTTCAGGTCGATTGTAACAGTATTCCCGGAAATATCCTTGCCCAGCCCTACTTTAAGGCTGCAGGAAGTGTCATTGTATTTTCTGCTTTTAAGGATATCTCCAAGAGTTACAGTTTCTCTTTCTCTGTTTGGGAGTTCAATGCCAACAGTGCTTTTCCCCGGAACAGGAGCCACGACGCGGATGGTTTCTGCTGCCAGATTCATGGCCAGGTTGTCGGAAAGCCCTGTAACTCTCTGAACAGGAGTTCCCGGTGCCAGAGTAATTTCGTATCTTGTGATGACAGGTCCTCTGTGAACTTCCACAACCTTTGCTTCCACCCTGAATTCTGCCAGAGCATTTACAAGTCTCTGGGAATTACGGCTCATCTCTTCTTTCCATTTCCCTGTGTCAGGAGGAACAGACATATGGAAAAAACTCAGAGGCACATCATACTTTCCTATATTCAGTTTTTCAAAAAACATGGTGACAGGTCTGGACAGATCCTTTGTGTTTATATCATCAAATGGATCCTCTTCTCTGTTATGGTCTGTGAGCAGAGCTCTGTGTATCTGTGCTGATGCCTGTTTCCCTGTATGTTCAGTCTGTTCTTTGCCGGAATCTGCTGAGTTTTTTTCAGGAGAAAATGTTTTGAAGGAACTTCTGTTTTTTGCAGATACTGGTTCTTCGGAACAGATTTTTTCTTCACAGGATTCATCCTCCTCAGAAATGGAAATTATTCTGTTCGGTCTGAATTCTTCAGCCATGTCTGTACCGGAATCTTCTTCCATGGACAGTCTGCTGGAATGGATTATCACTTCTTCATCTTCCGGCAGCTCTTTCTGTTCTTCTTCGAAATAGAAATTTTCTGTACTGCAGGCAGAAGGTGAAAAGACAGCATCATCAGCCGGCTCTGCAGTCAGGACAGTATCGTATTCAGGAATTTTCATGGAAACCTGTTCTGCCAGCTCTTCGCTTTCCGCAAATTTTTCCATTGCAGCCATGGCAAAATTTTCCGTTTCATCCTGATCAGTTTCCGGGCTGTCATAAATGTCTGCTTCCGCAGGGATGGGATCCAGAATCCGTCCGGGTCCGCATGCAAAACCGCTGAAAGCAGATGAGTAATCTGCAGATGTACGGGAAATATCTGCGAAGGCGGAACCATGCAGATTTTCAGCTCCCATGGATATGGAAAAACTTCCTGCGTCCCAGGCCGGAACAGGTTCCGGCAGCTTAAGCAGGACAGGTGCCGGTTCGGATACAGGTTTATCCTTTTCCACAATACGGAAGAAGCCGAAGCGTTTTTCTTCCACCAGAACCTTTTCCTTTGTGATCCATGGAATATAGTTCTTTTTTGCAGGTTTTTCTTTTTTATAAACCGTTTCTGCTGCCTGGGATTCCTTAACTCCTTCCTGACAGATGGAATTAAGAGGAATATCATCAGTTTCTGCCTGTTCAGCTTCTGAAGGATCAGTTTTTCTGCGGGACACAGCAGAAAGCAGGAGACCGGGTATGTTCTTTATCATGGCAAATGGCTGAATGCCTTTTCCGCTGATTTTCTTTTCAGCTTCGGAAGCTCTGTTTATTAAGGAAGTCATGGAAAAAGCTCCCAGGAGTATCAGTCCCATTATGTTAAGTATTGTGATTATGAGAAATGCTCCCACTTTCCCCAGTGCTCTGGTCAGGAATCCTGCGATTCCACAGCCTGTATATCCGCCGCTTTCCTGAGGAATATCAGGAGATATCATGCCTGCCAGAGCGGAAAATGTTATGGCAAGAAAGAAGAAGGCAAAAATTCTTTCAGGAAGTGCTGATGTTTCTCCTGTACGGATAACAGTCCATCCTGCAAAGGCCAGCATTGCAGCTATAATATAGGCAGAGAGACCAAGACCGGATCTGAGGGCATGGCTTAAACCTGCCCCGAGAGGACCTATTAAGTTGCTAACAGGACTTCCGGCCTGTAAAAGGCTGTAGTCCGAAAGTCTGAATGTAAAAATTGAAAGGAAAAGGATAATCGCTCCCAGAATGAGAACTATCCCTGTTATTTCCTGAAATCTTTTATCTTTGAACAAAATGCCCTCCGGAAAACAGAGGGGTATCAGTCTTTCAGAATCAGGCAGATGATTCCTGCAGTTCCGGCAAGGACTGTATAGATTCCGAAGACATCTATACGAACCTGTTTAACCAGAGCGAACAGCAGTTTCAGAGAGGAAAGGGATATTAAAACAGCAATGACCATGGATACCAGCAGCGGAAGAAGCAGTTCCGAAGGAAAATCTCCCGGTTCTGCATTCCTTATTTCCAGAATTCCTGCTCCGGCTATTACCGGAACTGCCATGAGAAAGGAAAATCTGGCAGCATCATTGGGAGAAAGGCCGGAAATAAGTCCTCCTGTAATGGTCATTCCTGATCTTGAGATCCCTGGCAGAATGGCAACCATCTGAAACAGGCCTGTCATGACAGATCTGATTATACCCATCTCTTCTAATTTTCGGCTTCCTCTGGGTATTTTTTTAGAACTTATCAGGATAATGCCGTTGATTATGAGAAAAATAAAAACCGGGAAAAGGGAGGTGTAGACGGCTTTAAACAGACTGCCTGCAATAATGCCTGCCACCCCTGCAGGGACTGTGGCAATGCATATGTTCCGTACCGTAAGGACTTCCGGTGCAGAAAAATTCCCTGCTGCAGTGTTCCGGAAAAAACCTGAAAGAATTGAGAATACATCCTTCCTCATATATATGAGTACTGCCAGCAGTGTTGCCAGATGAAGGCATATATTAATCAGCATTTCAGTTTCAGGGCTTAAGTTGTTCAGAACTTTTCTGTAAAGGCTGGTATTCTGAATGATCAGCAGATGTCCGGAAGAGGACACAGGCAGAAATTCAGCTACAGCCTGTACTGCTGCAAGAATCAGCATTGGAAGGTACAGCACTAATCCACCTCAATAACCTGAACTGCAATAAGAGAATCTCTTTTTATGAGCCGGAACAGAAAATTTCCCATATCCTGTTCCAGCGCTTCCTTTATCTCTGCCGGGGACAGGTTCTTTTTCAGCATTTTTTTTACTCTGTTTGCCACATCCTTTCTAAGCCTGTTAAGGATTTCCGGTTTTTCATCTGCAGTAACACCTCTTGAAATGATGTCCGGATCTTTGAGCAGAAAGCCCTGGGAAAGAATCAGTGTGATAATGACAATTCCGTCTGTGGCCATGGTCTGTCTGTCATTGATCATGCTGTTGGCTGCATCTCCTGTTTCGTTTCCGTGAACATATATGCTTGAAACAGGAATGTTTCCGGTTTTTACAAAGAAATTCCGGCTGAGTTCCAGAATATCCCCGTTTTCTCCGATTATGATGTTTGCCGGTTTTATGCCAAGACCTTCTGCCAGATCCGCATGGGCTTTCAGGTGACGGAATTCTCCGTGAACAGGCATGAAGAATTTCGGCTTTGTAATGGTCAGCATGAGTTCCAGTTCCTTTGTGGAACCGTGTCCGGAAACATGGATGTCTCCTTTCTGGTCATCATAGACTTTTACACCAAGAGCCATGAGAGTGTTGATTACATTGTTAATCATCTTTTCATTGCCAGGGATAATGGAGGCAGTGATTATTACAGTATCCCCGCTTTTGGCCCGGAACAGCCTGTGAGTTCCCATGGCAAATCTGGAAAGAACAGACATTGGCTCTCCCTGAGTGCCGGTTCCTATTATAACCAGTTTCTTGTCAGGAATACTGTTTGCCTCTTCAGGTTCAATGATGAGATCATCCTTTACATTCAGGTAGCCGAGTGTTTTGGATATCTCTATGTTTTTCTGCATGGAAAGGCCGGATATGACAACTTTACGGTTGAACTTCCTTGCTGTGTCCATTATCTGCTGAATACGGTTGATATTGGATGCGAAGGTTGCAGTGATGATTCTTCCTTTTGCCTCTGCAAATATTTCTGTAAGCCTGTAGTTAAGTGCTGTTTCGGATTTTGTGAATCCCGGTTTTTCAGCATTTGTGCTGTCAGACATAAGGAGAAGGACCCCTTTTTCCCCGTGTTCCGCAAAGCTGTAGATGTCGGTGACCTGCCCGTCCACAGGGGAGAAATCTATTTTGAAATCTCCGGTGTGTATAACAGTTCCCAGGTCAGTCATTACTGCCAGTCCGACTCCGTCGGAAACAGAGTGGTTTACCCGGATAAATTCCACACGGAAATTCCCGATGCTGCATATATCCCTGGGCTTTACTTCTACAAATTCAGCCGGATTTTCCAGAGGATGTTCTGCCAGTCTGCTCTGAATCAGTCCTATTGTCAGCTTTGTTGCATAAATGGGGACATTGATTTCCCGGAGAAGGTATGGAATGCCTCCTATATGATCTTCATGGCCGTGGGTAATGAGGATGGCTTTTATTTTGTCTCTGTTTTCTTTTATATATGTGAAATCCGGAATGATTAGATCCACTCCGGGAGTGTCTGCGTCCGGGAAAGAGATTCCGCAGTCAATTATGATGATGTCCCCGCCGTATTCAAGAAGGGTGATGTTTTTGCCTATGGCCCCCAGTCCTCCCAGGGGAATGATCTTTATTGTTTTTTCAGCTTTTTCTGATGATGATTTTTTTTTCATATGCCTGAATGTCCGAATCCTCCGTCATTTCTTTCTGTCTTTTCCAGATTTTCTGCAGGGATGAAATTCCCTCTGTAAACTCTGGTAAAGACCATCTGTGCAATACGCATATGGTTTGTGACTGTAAAAGTTTCTTTTCCAAGATTGGTCAGAATGACTCCAACCTCTCCTCTGTAGTCGCAGTCAATGGTCCCTGGGGCATTCATGAGAGTTATTCCGTTTTTAAGAGCCAGTCCGCTCCTGGGACGGATCTGTGCTTCCCATCCTTCCGGGATTTCTATGAAAATGCCTGTGGGAATGAGTCTGGTTTCTCCGGGGAGCAGATGAACAGGTTCCTGCAGGAAGGAATAAACATCAGCCCCTGCAGCTCCTTCTGTCTGGTATTCCGGAATTTTTGCTCCTTCAGCAGTTTTTATTTTTATCTGTATCATGCCTGTTCTCCGGGCATATGTTTCTTTATTTCACGGACTGTACATTCTCTGAAAAATTCACATTCCATGCAGTACGAATCCTTAAGTTCAAATTCCTTTTCATCACACATGCCGGCCTTTTCCGTATCTGTCATAATGGTCAGATAGCGGGCTTCCTGAAATTCATCATCGGAAAGAGCCCCATGTCCTCCTGTCATGAGTTTTTCAGCAAGAGGTGAAAGATCCTTTTCTTCGTCCGGCAGTTTTTCCTGTTTTACGGGTTCCGGCTTTATCATGAATTTGACGGCAGTATTGCCTGCATGTCTGAGATTTTTTCTGAAGACAAGGATAAAGATCAGTCCGAAAATCAGACCTCCCAGATGACCTGCATGGGAGATGGTTCCTCCGTCTCCGGAAATCATGGCCCAGAAAGTAACGGCTCCGTACAGGATTACAAGGTATTTTGCCTTCAGAGGAATAACAAAGAACAGAAGGATAACGCTGTCGGGAAACAGGAAACCGAATGCGGTAAGAACTCCGAAAATGGCCCCGGAAGCACCCAGTGTGGGAACATACATATATCCGTCTCCCAGAATAAGGCCGTTCGTCGCCAGAATGGTCAGTCCTGCCCCGATTCCTGCAAAAAAATAGAAGATCAGGAATCTTCTGCTTCCCCAGGTCTGTTCCACGGGAATGCCGAAAACAAGCAGGGCATACATGTTGAAGAAAAGATGGCTCAGATTCCCGTGAAGGAACATGTAGGAGACGATCTGCCATATTTTTCCTTCAAAAACGGAAGCCGGAATAAGGGCATATTCCGAAAGGATCTCCGGTCCTCCTGCAAAAGACAGAAAATAAATGGCTGTATTTATAATTATAAGTTTAACTGACCAGTTATTGAAGCCTGAAAAAGTTCTGTTCATGGAATCCTGTTGTTATATGTATTTTCCGGCAGTGTTGTCTTATTTAAATAATCAGTAAAGCAAATTTTCATAAGCTTTTCCATATGGGCAGGGGAGCTGTCCATTCTTTTATAATTAATTAAAAATTTTGTTCTGAAAGTGATTTACAAAAATAACGGTGGATGTTTGAATTAGAGCAGTTATATCGGGAAGCGGTGATGGAAACAATGACTCCGGAAGAAAAAGCAAGACAATTTATTGATGCAAGGTTAACTCAATCCGGCTGGATACTGCAGGACTTGCAAAATGTTAATCCTATGGCTTCGCTCGGTGTGGCGGTTAGGGAATATCCTACCAGTACCGGGCCGGTTGACTACGCCCTTTTTGTTGATGGCAAGCCAGTCGGTGTGGTTGAGGCCAAGAAGGATGACCTCGGTGAAAATATCACTGTTGTCGAAGATCAAACAGAAAGATATTCCGTCAGCAAGTTCAAATTTTTTCCTGTTGAAGAAGCACATATCCGCTTTGCCTATGAAGCAACCGGACAACTGACACGGTTTACGGATTATAAAGACAGTAAGTATCGTTCAAGGAGAGTTTTCTCTTTTCATCGTCCGGAAACACTGCAGGCGCTGCTTGCACAAAATGATACCATTCGGAACAATATGAAGCATTTTCCGGATTTTGATACGACAGGATTTCGCAAATGTCAGATCAAAGCCATAGAAAATTTAGATCAGTCCTTTGCCGATAATCGCCCAAAAGCGCTGGTACAGATGGCGACCGGCGCAGGGAAAACCTTCACTGCCATAACAGCGGCATACCGTTTATTGAAATACGGTAAGATGAAACGGATTCTTTTTCTCGTGGATACAAAATCTCTGGGCGAACAGGCAGAACGTGAGTTTCTTGCTTATACGCCCAATGATGACAACCGTTCTTTCGCACAGCTATATGGTGTGCGCCGTCTCAAGAATTCTTACATACCCAACGACATCCAAATCTGCATCTCTACCATTCAGCGGATGTATTCCATCCTGAAAGGGGAAGAGATGGACGAATCCGCAGAGGAAGAATCACTCTTTGAACAGAAAAGTGCCGACAGCCAGTCTGTCAAAGAGGTTGTCTATAACGAAAAATACCCGCCGGAGTTCTTCGACTGTATTATCGTCGATGAATGTCACCGGTCGATTTATAATATCTGGAGTCAGGTACTGGAGTACTTTGACGCTTTTATCATCGGATTAACCGCTACACCGGACAAGCGCACCTTGGGTTTCTTCAATGAAAACGTGGTCAGCGAATACTCCAGAGAGCAGGCTATTATTGACGGTGTCAACGTAGGAGAAGATATATTCCCGATTGAAACCGAAGTATCAAAAAACGGCGCACATATCATGAAACAGATGATAGAGTACAGAAACCGTCTGTCCAGAGCAAAACGCTGGAAGCAGATGGAC